>DMMN01000126.1 GCA_003453835.1 Bacteroidota bacterium
GACGAAGCCGACGCAGCACAGCGTCAAGCAGCTCCTAGAAGCCGGTGTATCGCCCGACGTTCTGATCTGCCGAACCAGAGACCCCCTAAGCGAGAACGCGAAGCGAAAGATATCCCTATTCTGCAACGTGCACGAGAGCGCGGTTATCAGTGCCCACGACGTCGGGAATGTTTACAATTTACCCTTAATGTTTGACGAGGAAGGACTGGGTAATTTACTGCTCAAACGACTATCCCTTCAGATTAAGAGGAAAGATATGTCTGGCTGGAAAAAAATCGTCGGGCAGATGGAAAGGGCAACTAAGACAGTCAGAATCGCCATGGTGGGCAAATACATCCGGTTCCCTGACACTTACCTGAGCATCAACGAGGCCCTCAAACATGCCGCCGGGGTAAACGACTGCAAGGTCGAGATAGACTGGATGGATGCCGAAAGATTTGAGAAATCCGCCGTGGAGCTGGCGTCGCTTCGAGATTACGGCGGCATATTGATCCCTGGGGGTTTCGGCCAACGCGGCAGTGAGGGGAAGGTAGCGGCGATTTCTTACGCCAAGGACCACTCCATCCCATTCTTGGGCCTGTGCTTTGGATTCCAGCTCGCGGTGGTCGAGTTCGCCCGCAGCATGGGCTTGAAGCGGGCCAACAGCACCGAACTTGATGTGGACACCCCCTATCCGGTGATCGGCATACTGCCGGAGCAGGACAAGGTGTCCGGCCTCGGTGGGACTATGAGGCTTGGGGCACATGATATCCGCATAGCAAGGGGCACAAGAGCCTACCAAATATATGGAAAGGAAAAGATACAAGAGCGCCACAGGCACAGGTACGAGGTCAACCCGAAGTACATCGAAAGGCTGACCAAGAATGGATTGAAATTCTCCGGAAAATCCCTCGACGGAAGACGCATGGAGATTCTGGAGCTGCCCGAACACCGTTTCTTCATGGCAACGCAGTTTCATCCAGAGTTCAAATCCAGGCCCGGTAAGCCCTCGCCGGTATTCGAAGCTTTCGTGAAAGCAGCTTTGGGGAAAATGTAGAAAAAATCCCAACTGTAGAAATCCGCATGAAGATGCGATTGAAAATTCATGAGAAAGCCACATGCTGGAGCGTTCATCAAATGATTAAAAAAAGTACCTGCTCCAACAAGTCTAATTCTCAGATTAGCCTAATTTTGATGAGACGGGGGTAATCAAAAAATGAAAAAAATTCTTTTTGTCTGCGTGGAAAATTCAGCACGTAGCCAAATGGCGGAGGCATTTTTCAACAAGATTTCTAAGAAAACAAAAGCGGAAAGTGCTGGAACAAAGCCTGCTTCAATCGTGAATCCCACAGCTGTTCAAGTAATGAAGGAGANNCCATCAGTCGTGTCAGGCCGAGGTTATTAACACTTGAAATGATAGATTCCGCCGACAGGATAGTCACGATGGGTTGTATGTCAGGCGACGTTTGCCCCGCTGCGATTGTCCCGACCGAAGATTGGGGCATCGAAGACCCGACTGGCAAGTCAATCGAAAAATTTAGGAAGATCAGGGAAATCATCAAGGAGAAAGTTGAGAAACTTGTGCAAGATTTAGAAAAAAACAAGAATTNNTTAAAGAACAAAAGTTAGTGATGCACGAATTAGTTTTGGGTCCGCTAGGAATGGCTAGAGTATCAACCCTAAAACTTTATCGGCATCATTTGAACATGCAGGTGTGATATTGTGAAAGTTAGAAAACGAGACGGCACTCTTGAAGATTTCAACCCAGAAAAAATAGTCGAATCGATTTTTAGATCNNGCGAAAGCGTACATTCTCTACCGCAAACACCAGGAAGAGCTAAGAAAAATACGTTCTACTTCGCTGGAAGTTGAGCGCATCGTGGACAGCTACATAGGACATTTGGACTGGAGGGTCAGGGAGAACGCAAACATCGACTTTTCGTTGAGCGGTTTGGAGCAGCACATATCCACTACTGTGATTGCCAACTACACCCTCTCAAAGTTATACCCGATGGAGGTTGCAGACGCCCACAGCAACGGCGACATTCACATTCACGACCTCGGTCGTGGGATATGCGGTTATTNNCATGCTCGCCGGTTATTGCGCCGGCTGGTCGCTGCAACAGCTGCTGGCGGAGGGCTTCAACGGCGTTCCGAACAGGATCGGCTCTAACCCGCCGAAACATATGACGACGGCCCTTTTGCAGATGGTGAACTTCATGGGAACGCTCTCGAACGAATGGGCAGGCGCAATGGCGTTCAACTCAATCGACACCCTGTTGGCACCTTTCATCTGGGCCGACGATATGGACTACGGGCAAGTGAAGCAGGCCCTACAGGAGTTCGTGTTCAACCTGAACGTCACATCACGTTTCGGTGGTCAGTGTCCGTTCACGAACGTCACGCTCGACATAACTATTCCAGAGGACTTGGCCGACAAGCCAGCTATTGTTGGCAAGAAGGTCCTAGACCGGGCATATGGGGACTTTACAGAAGAAACCGATATTATCAACCGAGCTTTCATCGAGGTGCTTTCAGAAGGAGACATGAGCGGCCGTCCATTCACTTTTCCCATACCGACTTACTCCATAACGAAGGATTTCGAATGGGACAGCCCGCTCGCCGACACCATCTTCGAGGCTACCGCAAAGTACGGCCAACCATACTTCCAGAACTTCGTGAACTCCGACTTGAACCCCAGCGACGTGCGCAGCATGTGTTGCAGGCTGAGGCTGGACATGAGGGAGCTCAGAAACAAAATGTCCGGAGGCCTGTTCGGCGCTGGCGACTCGACGGGGTCAATGGGTGTGGTCACGATAAACATGGCCCGCCTAGGCCACCTCTCCAAGGACGAGGACGAGTTTTTCGAACGCCTTAATCAGATAATGGAGCTAGCCAAGCGCTCACTCGAGATAAAGAGAGAAATCGTCGAGAAAAACATAAACAACGGGTTGTTGCCGTTCACAAAGCGATATCTGGGGAACCTGGACCACCACTTCTCCACGATAGGGCTCATAGGGATGAACGAAGCTTGCCTCAACCTGTTTGAGCACGACATAGTTGCTGAGGAGGGTAAGAAGTTCGCTGTTAAGACGTTGAATATGATGCGCGAGCGCCTCGTCGAGTTCCAGGAGGNNCGGAGAACGGGTTCCGTATTACACGAACTCAAGCCACTTCCCGGTAAACGCTGGACTTGACATCGTGGAGGGCTTGGGACACCAAGAGGAACTTCAGACACTTTACAGCGGCGGGACGGTCTTCCACACATGGCTGGGCGAACGGATCCAAGGAGCGGCCGCGAAGCTGCTTATCAAGCGAATGACGTCAAACAGCCGCCTTCCCTACTTTACATTAACACCCACTTT
>DMMN01000213.1:0-3071 GCA_003453835.1 Bacteroidota bacterium
GTCCTTGTCGAGGCGATGAACGATTCCAGGGCGGAGAGGTGTGTTGACGCCGGAAAGGCTATTGCAGTAATGTAGGAGTGCGTTGACGAGTGTTCCCGTGTAGTTACCGTAGGCAGGATGCGTCACCATGCCTGCAGGCTTGTTGACAATCAGAAGCTGATCGTCTTCATAGACGATGTGCAACGGAATCTCTTCGGGCTTGGCATCCGGACGCGGCGGATGCGGCAACGTGATATCGATGACTTCGCCGGGCGCGACGGAATGGCTCGGCTTCACGGTCCGACCATTGACAAGCACCAGTTCCGCTTCAATCGCCTTTCGCACTTTGCTACGCGTGGCGTTCTCGACCTGATGCGTCAGGAAGACGTCGATTCGTTCCTTCGATTGTTTGGCGGGCACAACGATGCGGAGCTTCTTGCGGTCGTCGGACTTCAGACCGTCCGGCGGTTCGTGTCCCGCGTCATGCTGCATTCTACGTGGGAAGCCGGGAGGAATTTGCGGAGTCAGGTGGAGCTTCAGGCGGCCCGTTCTTCATGCCGTCGGAAACCGAGCCGGCGAGGGTGGACGTGGCAAGAGAAAGCCGGGGTTCACCTGCTTCCGTGAACTTCCGGTGGAAGATGAGGAGGAGAACGACGCCGATGGATACCGACGCGTCGGCGAAGTTAAACACCGGCCACCGGGACATGTGGTATCCGAGCATTTCAACATTGAAGAAGTCGATGTCGATGAAGTCGACAACCTTTCCGTAGAAGAGCGCCCCCTCTCCGAAAACCACGCCGTAGAAGATTCGGTCGATGAGATTGCCGATCGCCCCGCCCAGGATCATCGCCAGCGAGAAGCGAATCACCCACGCCTCCTCCCGGATCCTATAGAGATAGATGAAGATACCCCCGGTCGCCGCGATGGAGAAGACGGTAAGAAACAACTTGCCGCCGACGTCGATGCCGAATGCCATGCCTGGATTCTCGATGAACGTCAAACGGACGAAGTCGCCGAGGATCGGGTAGCTTGCGCCGATCGGGACGCCACGATGATAGAGGTCGAAGAAAGGAAGTTCGAAGCCCTTGACGAGGAGTTTGGTGACCTGGTCCAAGAGCACGACGATTCCTGTTACGTAGAGGATCCGCATTTCGATGATCGATTGACGTTGGTTGATGGCCGCCCTGTTACTTGCCGCGCTTCAGCTTGCACTTGATGCAGAGCTGAGCATGGGGAACCGCCTCGAGTCGCTCTTTGTCGATAAGCTGGCCGCAGTCGCTGCAGAAACCGTAGTCCCCTTTTTCAATTCGCTTGAGCGCGTCATCGAGATAGTTAAGGAACTTCCCCTCGCGCGAAGCGAAGAGGAAGGTCTTTTCGCGCTCCATCGTGTCCGTCCCTTGCTCCATATGGAGGGAGTATGTGGAGTTCTCTGTGACGTACTCACCCGTTGTCACGTCCATCATGCTCGCCTTCAACGTTTCAAGCTCCTCGAGAATCTCTTTGCGCTTGTCCAGGATGATCTGCTTGAATCGAGCCAACTCCGTCTTGCTGTAGCCTTTGCGCGCAACAGGAGCCTTCGTCGGGGCCGGTTTCGCCTTCGCCTTGAGTTGTCTGACCTTTGGAGCAACCTTCGTCTTTACATTCTTCACAGCCTTTGTGGCTGGAGTCTTCTTACCTGTGTTCTTCGCCATGACGTCTCTCCTGCTTTTTTTTCTTACTCCTGCCCTCTTGAAAAGTTACAAGCGGGGGGACTTAGGTTATGAAATTGTTATGACTTTCTCAATCCCGATGATCGCTTCCTCACCGTTGATGTCTTCCTTCGACACCCGGACAGTTTCCGGAGGATCTTTCGTCAACTCTGCAGCCAGCGTTTCCTGCATAACGTAAGTCGCCATGCGCTCGAGTGCCTTGTTCACCCTCGTGCCTGCATTGCAGTAAATCTTGATGCGATCGGTCACTTCCAGGCCTGCCGCCTTTCGCAGGTTTTGGACTCGACTGACGAATTCACGGGCAAGTCCTTCATCGATCAATTCGTCGTTCAATTCCGTGTCGAGGGCGACCGTGATTGTTCCGTCTGACTCCACCATCCACCCCCTGATATCTTCATGAAGGATTTCAATGTCCTCCCTCACGATCGTAAACTGAGCGCCGTTCACGGGGATAGTGAGTGATCCCAGGCGTTCGAGCTCGCCGATTTCGCTCGCCGTGAACTCGCGGATTCGGGCAGCGATCGGTTGGACACCCTTGCCGAACTTCGCACCGAGCGAGCGAAAATTCGGCTTGGCCTTCTTCTTCACGATGCCGGAGTCGTTCGTGACATACTCAATCTGTTTGACATTGATCTCCTCGAGGATCACGTCTTCCATCTGCTTGACCGACTCGCGGTCCGGCTCGCTCGCAATCGGCAGGATGATTTTTCGTAGTGGCTGACGCACTTTGAGATTCGACTTCATCCGCATCGCGCGCACCAGGCTGACGATCTTGATGGCGCGTTCCATCCGTCGCTCGAGGTCGGTGTCGATGACGTTTTCGTCCACCTCCGGCAACAACGTCAGATGCACCGAACCGGCAGATTCGAGCCCTGTCGCACCGTTGAGGTTACCATACAATACATCGGCGAGAAACGGAGCGAAGGGCGCCATGAGTTTCGAGACGGCCAGCAGACATTCGTAGAGCGTTTGATAGGCCGCAGTCTTGTCCCTTCCTTTCTCGCTCTTCCAGAAGCGACGACGATTGCGACGAACATACCAATTCGAGAGCTGATCGATGGTGAAGTCGCTCACGGCCCTCGACGCGCGTGTGACGTCNNTGACGTCGTAGGCATCCATCCACTGCTCGTAGTTCTTGATCAGAGTATTCAGTTCCGAGAGAATCCAGCGGTCGATCTCGGGCCGTTCCGTTGCCGGAATCTGCGGCTCCCGGTGATCGAAGCCGTCCACGTTTGCATAGAGAGCAAAGAACGCGTAGCTGTTGAGCAGCGTACTGAAGAACTTGCGCTGTACCTCCCCGATCCCTTCCTGGTCGAAAAGTGTCGGCCGCCACACGGGACTCGCCGCGATAAGATACCAACGAGTCGCATCGGCGCCGTACCG
>DMMN01000213.1:3140-4811 GCA_003453835.1 Bacteroidota bacterium
TAGAACCAGCCGCGCGTCTGATCGATACCCTCTGAGATAAACTCCGCAGGATAGGATTCGTCGAACGCTTGTTTGTTCTCGAAGGGGTAGTGCCACTGTGCAAACGGCATGGAACCGGAATCGAACCAGACGTCGATAAGCTCGGGTGTTCGCCGCATGAGACCACCGCACTCGGCACAGCCGAATGTGATCTCGTCCACAAATGGTTTGTGGAGATCGAGCGGCGTGGGGACATTTGTTCCCTCCTTCAATTCCGCGATACTGCCGACACACTTCTGCTTACCGCAGTTTTCACAGATCCAGATCGGGAGCGGCGTCCCCCAAAATCGGTCGCGGGAGAGCGCCCAGTCCTTGTTTTCTTCCAACCAATTGCCGAAACGCCCGGAGCCGACCTCTGGTGGGATCCAATTGATCGCCCTGTTCATTTCGATCATCCGCTGTGCGTAGGCAGTGGTGCGGATGTACCAAGACTCACGCGCATAGTAGAGAAGCGGCGAGGTACATCGCCAGCAGTGTGGATAGCTGTGGAGGTACGATTCCTTCTTGTAGAGGATGCCGCGATGCTTCAAGTCTGCAATGATCTCCGGATCAGCGTCTTTGACGAACTTGCCGGCAAAGGCCGTCACTTCCTCACCGAACTCTCCAGACTTGTTCACGGGATGGATCGTGGGGAGGTTGTACGCTCGGCTCATTTGATAATCGTCCTCGCCGTAGGCGGGAGCCATGTGAACGATACCCGAACCGTCTTCCGTCGTTACGAAATCCGCCGCGACGACGTACCATCCTTTTTCCTTCACAGAATGGTAGTCGTACATCCGATGATACTCTTTGCCGACGAGCGCAGCCCCTTTGAATCGTTCCACGATCGTATACTCTTCGCCAAGCACGGAGAGGCGCGCTCCAGCGAGAATGATGTTCTGCCCCTTGTGTTCAACCTTGACGTAGTCAACGTCCGGGTGAACGGCCAGCGCAACATTCGAGATCAGCGTCCAGGGCGTCGTCGTCCAGACGAGGAAGTACGTGCTTTCCTCACCCCGGACCTTCAGCTTGATATAGACCGATGGATCCTTGACGTCCTTGTAGCCAAGGGATACTTCATGCGATGAGAGCGGCGTTTCGCAGCGAGGGCAATAGGGCTGGATTTTGTACCCCTTGTAGATCATCTCCTTATCGAAGTACTGCTTGAGCGCCCACCAGATCGATTCGATATAGTTGTTCTCGAAGGTGATGTAGGGATGATCGAGGTCGACCCAATAGCCCATCTTCCGCGTCAGCTCCTCCCACTCGGCTTTGTATTTCCAGACCGACTTCTTGCACTCATCGTTGAACTTCGCCACACCGTACTCGACGATCTGATCCTTATGCCGGAAGCCGAGCGCCTTCTCCACTTCCAGCTCCACCGGCAGGCCGTGCGTATCCCAGCCGCCTTTGCGGCGCACATGGTAGCCCCGCATGGTTTTATACCTCGGAATCGCATCCTTGAAAGCCCGCGCCTCGAGGTGATGAATACCGGGCTTGCCGTTCNNTTCACGCTTTGCTCGAATACGCGGGCCGATTCCCAGCGCTCCCGGACTTCTGTTTCGAGCTCGTGATAGTTGATTCTATCAGATAGTTGCTTGAATGCCATTTACGATTATTGCTTCTCAGAATGCTGAACGTTGTTCTCAATTA
>DMMN01000213.1:4991-13267 GCA_003453835.1 Bacteroidota bacterium
CATAATCGCCGTCATCTTCGGTTCCGCCTGGTTCGCAACGGCGATGACTTCCTCCAGCGTGATCGGCTTGAGCGCATCAGGGAAACATTCGTCCGTGAGGATCGACACGCCGAACACTCTCATGCCCATATGAATCGCCACGATATCTTCCGGCACGGTTGACATGCCGACGGCGTCCGCCCCGATGAAACGCAGGAAACGATACTCCGCCCGCGTCTCAAGATTCGGTCCCTGCATCGCAACATAAACACCCTTCTGCACCTTGATCTTCAGATCGAGCGCACACTGCTCGGCCAGCGCNNTGCATTGGAGATCAGAAGGGTATTGACACCCAGAAACTTCATCACCCGTACGGGGAGGGTGATCTGCTTCATCGTGTACCCTTCGTAGTAGTGAAATCTCCCCTGCATCGCAACGATGCTCTTCCCAGCCAGAGTTCCGAAGATGAGCTTGCCGTGATGCGATTCGACCGTCGAGATGGGGAAATGAGGAATCTGCTCGTAGTCGATCTCAATCTCTTTTTCGATTTCCCTGACGAGCCCGCCAAGCCCCGTCCCAAGGATGATTCCAATCTTCGGCGCCGAAGCCGTCTTCATCCGGATCGATTGCACCGCTTCATCTATCTGCCGTCGAAGTTCTGACATTTTCCCTTGCCGTGTTCTACCCGTTTCGTCCTTCGTGTTCCTGGAGAGCTTGCGACACCCCGGACCATCACCATTCAAGCTAAAGCTTCTTCAGAATCTCATCGATTTCCAGGTGCTGCTTTCCGGTTCCCTTCGATGAATCCTGTCTTGAGCCGTCCTCCTCATCAATTTCGAGGGCTTTGATGAGGTCTATTTCCGAGGCCAGCAAGACTTTGAGCCGGCTGAGGATGCTTTCTTTGCGCGCCTTGAGGTTTGAGATCTCCTCTTTCATGCGGGAGAAGTCCATTCTCGCCTTGTCCACGATCTGAGAAGCTTTTAGTTCGGCTTCTTGAACGATCAGCTCGGCCTCTTTCTTGGAGTTCTCGATTTCTTTCCCGCTCGTCTCCTGCGCCTGCAACAGAGTCTGCTGCAACGTCTTTTCCATGTTCTTGTAATCCTTGAGCTGGGTCTCAAGCTCCAGGATTCGGTCCTTCAATTCTCTATTCTTTGTGAGGACATCTTCCAGCTCGTGAGAGAGCATGTCCAGGAAGGTGTCGACCTCCACCGGGTCATAGCCCCGCATGACCTTCTTGAACTGTTGCCGCTTAATTTCCAAGGGTGTTATTTTCATTCTCTCCGCCTTTCAGAAAGTGAGAGATGATGAGACTTAGTTCGCGATGCGCTGTCCGAAAATCGCCGTCCCAACCCGCACAATTGTTGCTCCCTCTTCTATTCCCACTTCGAAGTCGTGACTCATTCCCATGGAGAGGTGTTTCATCGACAGACGGTCGATCCCTTCGTTTTCGATTCTCTTGCGAAGGTCTGCGAGCAGTCGGAACGACGATCGGGAGTCGTTCGAATCATCCGAGAAGGGTCCCATCGTCATCAGGCCTTGCACGCTTACGTGACTCAGACGTGAGATCGTCTTCGCCAGCTCCACTGCTTCTTCCGGTAACACGCCGAACTTCGTCGCCTCGTCTGTGGTGTGAACTTCCATCAGAACATGTATCGCCCGACCAATCCTCTCCCCCCTCTTCTGGATTTCTTCGGCCACCCGTGCATTGTCTACGGAGTGTATCAGATGAACAAAGTCGGCAAGATACTTGACCTTGTTGCTCTGAAGGTGACCAATGAAATGCCATCGGATGCGGTCATCCAGAATCTCTTGCCGCTTATGGTTCAACTCCTGGACGTAACTCTCACCGACGTGGAAGAGTCCGGCAGAGACGGCTTCCCGCACAACCTCGGGCCTGAAACTCTTGGTGACCCCGACCAACAGGACGTCTTCGGGTTTTCGTCCGCTGCGTACACACGCTTCAAGAATGCGTTTTCTGACCGATCCAAGATTCTCAGCGACCATTCTGTCACTTTTAGGGATTTGAATATAGCCTATGATTGGCCGAAAATCAATTCCAAAAAATTGGATCGGCTGTCGAACGCATCGACGGAGCCCGGAGATTCAGTTTGAACATTGCTTGACTACAAATCCAAATTTTGCTTTATTGATCACGAAAGAATTTGTGCACGCGTGGTGGGAGGAGCAAGGGACGTATGCCTGGTTTTGAAAATCACAACGATGATGAACACCGGCCTCGACGGAATGACCGTTCAGATGAGGATCTTCGCCGCTTTCGAGAGCAACTGAAGAACGGTGAGAAAGATATCAACAACACGGAGGCGCTCGAAGAGATCATTCAGTTCTACTTCGAGCACGAGCAGTTCGATGAGGCCCTCCACTTTGTAGACCGCCTCCTCTCGTTTGAACCATTCAGCAGCGACGTTTGGGAGCGGCGGGGAATGATCCTCAACAATCTGTACCGCTACGAGGAGGCCCTGCTCAGCTACGACAAGGCGCTCAGCCTCAATCCCACCGATCCTGAAATCTTCGTCAATCGCGGAATCACGCTCGACAATCTCAATAAGGTTGATGAAGCTCTCCTCTCGTTCAATGAAGCTCTTGACCTTGATTCCACCTATGAAGAGGCCCTCTTTCACAAAGGGGTCACTCTCGAGAAGCAGGAGAAATTCAGAGAAGCTGTGGGGATCTTCAGACTGATTCTGGACGGGAATCCGGACCATCCCGAGGCGTGGTACGAGCTTGGATATTGCTACGACTTCCTGGAAAAACTGGACGACTCCGTCAAGTGCTACGATGAGCATTTGAATCGAGATCCCTTCAACTACAATGCCTGGTACAATCGAGGGATTGTCCTCAATCGATTGGGACAATACTCAAAGTCGATCGAGAGCTATGAGATGGCGTTGGCGATCAAGGAGGATTTCCCATCTGCTTGGTACAACAAGGGGAATGCGTACGCTAATCTCGGCCGATTGTACGATGGCATCGACTGTTTCAAGCAGACGCTCAAATACGAGCCCGGCGATGTTCCCGCGTGGCACAATCTTGGGAACGCCTACGAAGAACTCGGCCTCTTCAGGGAGGCGATCACGTCGTTTTCCAACGCCATCAAGTACGACGATCAACATTATGAATCGTATTTCGGCCGAGGCTGCTGCTTTGACGCCCTCGAACAGCCGAAGAAGGCACTCCTCGATTACAGGAAAGCCATTTCCATTCATTCCGACTACGCCGAGCTCTGGTACGCGCGAGCGGACGCCGAGTATAATTTGGGGAGAATCGAGGAGAGCCTCGACAGCTATCGAATGGTCCTCTCGCTCGATCCTCGAAACGCCGAAGCGTGGTTCGATTTCGGGGACACGCTTTACGAGACTGGCGAGGTGAAGGACGCACTGGATGCGCTCCAGCAGTGTCTCGCACTGGCTCCGAGGTTTGGTCCGGCCCACTATACCCGGGCGAAGATTCACATCCTTTTGCATGACTATCAGGAAGCTCTCGAATCGCTCCAGGTGGCGTTCGAAGTCGAGCCCGAGTTCAGAAAACAGTTCAGGAAAGAATACGTCGCACTGAAGTCGCACCGCGATTTTGCCCGCCTCTTTAAGAAATAAGTCTTCCCTCCTCAATGAAATCGTACGGAGTCATCGGACATCCCATCGCCCACTCTCTCTCCCCGTTGATGCACAATGCGGCATTCAAGGTGCTTGGACTGGAAGCGACGTATGGGGCGTTCGATGTTGAGCCTGCATCGTTGAGGAGGTCGCTTGAAGTCTTCAAGTCGAAGGGATTTGCCGGACTCAATATTACGATTCCGCTCAAGGAGGATATGCTTGCGTTGGCGGAAGAGGTGACGGAAGAAGCAAGAGCGATCGGGGCGGTCAACACTGTTCTCTTCAGAGATGGAAAGGTGTTCGGCTTCAACACGGACGCTTTCGGCATCTCAAAATCTCTTGAAGAATTCAGGGGTGAACTGGCAGCAAGAAACATGCTCGTTCTCGGAGCAGGCGGTTCGGCAAGGGCCGTCGTCTATACCCTGCTGAATGACTTTTCCCCAAACGAACTGATCGTGGCAAGCCGGACGGTGAAACGGGCGGACGAGCTTGCATCGAGATTCGTCCCATCCGAAGCATCAAAGATCAGAACGCTCGATCTCCAAGATCCTGCATTCGCGGATACTTTCAAGAGTTGTACATTGATCGTGAACTGCACGCCGGTTGGCATGTCGCCCAATGTGGAAGCTTCTCCGTTGGGTGACCCGGCCCTCATCCATTCGAAGCAAATTGTCATGGATTTGATTTACACGCCGTTGAAGACGACCCTGCTCGCGGCTGCGGACAAGGTGGGTGCGAGAACGATCAGCGGTGTTGAGATGTTGCTTCAGCAGGGGGCGCGATCATTCGAAATCTGGACGGAGAGGCAGATGCCGGTGGACCAGATTCGACCCGTTCTCCTCCGGGCGCTTGAAGATCGAGGCAAAGGAGACCCGAACTCCTGACTTGCTCCGTTTCTTCATGGATAGATGCCAGACACTAAATCGAAACCTTATGCTCCATCCTGATCTTCTCTCGAAGTACGATAAGCTGAAATCCATCCTTCGCGAGATGGAGAGTGTTGCGATCGGCTTTTCCGGCGGCATCGACAGCACGCTGTTGGTTCGTGTGGCAACCGAAGTTCTCGGAGACAACGCCCTTGCCGTCATTGGACGATCGGCGACGTACCCAACCCGTGAGTTTGAGGAGGCCGTCCAGTTGGCGCGCTCGTTCGGATCGCGATATCGCGTGGTCAACACCGAAGAGACGGACAATCTCAAGTTTCGCGAGAATCCGCCCGACCGATGTTATTTCTGTAAGAGCGAGCTGTTCGGCAAGCTCAACGTCTTAGCCGACGAAGAAGGCGTGCGCTGGGTCGCCGACGGGACAATCACGGACGACCTGGGCGACTTCCGTCCGGGCATGAGAGCGAAATCCGAACAACGGGTGCGCTCGCCCCTGCTTGAAGCAGGACTCTCAAAGGACGATGTCCGAACGATCGCAAGGGAGCTGGGAATCACCACGTGGGACAAGCCGTCCTTTGCCTGTCTCTCATCCCGCTTTCCTTATGGAACCGGCATTACGAAGGAGAACCTTATGAAAATCGATGAAGCAGAATCGTTTATGCGTGACCTCGGCTTCCGCTTTTTCCGAGTCCGGCATCACGACGAAAGGACCGTGCGGCTTGAAATCGGCTCGCAGGAATTCCACCGCCTGTTTGACAACGGCCTTCGAGGGGAGATCGTCGAACAGTTCAAGAAGTTGGGATTCATCTATGTAACGCTCGACCTGCAGGGCTATCGTTCGGGCAGCATGAACGAAGTGCTTGCCGCCGACAGCAAAGAGGCCTATCTCAAAGGGACCTGATCCCCTTCTTCCCTCTTCTTCAGGGACTTGCGCTCACCGCATCACTCGAAATCGATCTCGCTCATATTTCTCCTTGACAACATTCTCTTTTCTCTTATATTAACGATTGAACAACTGCTCACTCATTCATATGAAGCCGATCGCCGCCCACAACCACCAGACCGCCATTCGCTCCGCTCGCAGGGCAATGGCGGATTACGAAACGATCCTCGGATTGACGGAGACCTTCAAGGTTCTGAGTGATCCGACACGTCTCAAGATTGTCTTCGCCCTCACGCGCATTGAGCTTTGCGTCATCGATATCGCAGAGCTCCTGGATGTCACGGAGTCGGCCGTCTCCCACCAGCTTCGGCTCTTGAAAACCCTGCGGCTGGTGAAGCAGAGAAAAGAGGGAAAGATGGTCTACTATTCCCTGGATGACGAGCACATTGAGGATCTTATCCGCGTTGCCACGCGGCACATCTCTGAGTAATCCGCTATGCTAAAGGAAGCCAAGGAATCCGTCATCGTCATCAGCGACCTTTGTTGCTCCACCGAGGAGTTCAAGATTCGGAAGAAACTCGAGCCCATGGCGGGGGTCGCCTCGCTGCAGTTCAACGTCGTGTCGCACAAGCTGACGGTTCGGCATTCACTCGAAGAAAGCGCGTTGCTCGCTGCGCTGAAGGACCTCGGACTACCCGGATATTTGGCGAACAGATCACGATCACTGATCGACTCGAAACCACAAAGCGATTTGGTCGCCGGCGTCGTGGCCTCCGCATCTCTCCTGGCGCTCGGCGGGATTCTAACTCTTTTCGGCATTCCTCCTTTGTATTCTCGCTGGCTCTTTCTCGCCGCCATCGTCACAGGGGGATGGCAGATTGCGGGGAAGGCTTATCGGTCCGCCAAGAACCTTTCGCTCGACATGAATTTCCTGATGACGATTGCGACCATCGGCGCCGTCGCCATCGGCCAGTACGCCGAAGGGGCTGCCGTCATCGTTCTCTATGCCTTCTCGCTGCTCCTGGAGTCGATGAGCATGGCACGCAGCCGAAAGGCCATCGAGTCTCTCATGAAACTCTCCCCTCCAAACGCCACCGTCATCCGCTCTGGTCAAGAAATCGTGATCCCCGCAGATGACGTATTGGTCGGCGACCTACTTGTCATCCGACCCGGGGAGCGCATTGCGCTTGATGGCGTTGTGACCAGGGGACACTCAAACGTGGATCAGGCGCCCATCACCGGTGAATCGATCCCCGTTCCGAGAAAGCAGGGCGATCCGGTCTTTGCAGGTTCCTTCAACAAGCAAGGGTCGATCGAAGTACGCGTGACAAAGCCCGCAACCGGCTCCATGCTCGCCCGGATCATCCATCTCGTCGAAGAAGCGCAAAGCAGAAAGGCCCCGAGCCAGACGTTCATCGACAGATTTGCACAAATCTACACACCGTCGGTCTTCCTCCTTGCGATCTTAGTAGCGATCGTCCCCCCTCTTTTCCTTGGCGCTTCGCCTGGCGATTGGTTGTACCGAGCCCTCGTCCTCCTCGTCATTGCGTGCCCCTGCGCCCTTGTGATCTCGACTCCAGTTTCGCTCGTGAGCGCTCTGACGAACGGAGCCCGGCATGGAATCCTTTTCAAAGGAGGACGACACCTCGAGGTTCTTTCACAAGTACGGACAATAGCATTCGATAAAACAGGGACCCTGACGGAAGGCAAGCCGACCGTTACAGATGTCATCGAGTTGAACTCCCTCTCGGGACGCGACATCTTGAAGATTGCCGCTGCGGCCGAGCTCAAGTCCGAGCACCACCTTGCCGATGCCGTGCTTCGCAAAGCAGCCGAGGCGGAGCTCCTTCTGGACGATGTGCTGACCGAGGATTTCTCTTCGCTCACAGGGAAAGGAATCCGCGCAACGGTTGACGGCAAGAGTTACATCGTCGGCAGTCATCCGTTTATCGAGGAACTCGGAGTGTGCTCACCGAACGTGGAACGAGAGCTCGCACGACTGGAACAACAAGGAAAGACCGTAATTCTCCTTGCCGATGACGAAGCGGTTCGGGGCATCATCGCGGTGTCGGATCAGGTGCGCAGCGAGAGCGCTCACACCGTGGCGGCACTTCGCCGGTTGGGGATGAAGCGCATCGTGCTGTTGACCGGGGACAATGAAGGGACGGCGGCAGCGGTGGCCGGAAAACTTGACTTCGACGAAGTTCACGCCGGGCTTCTTCCGGAAGAAAAGCTCGACGCGATCAGGAGGCTCAAATCGGAGGACGGGTCGGTTGCCATGGTCGGCGATGGCATCAANNCGGCTCGGACACTGCCATGGAAACTGCCGATATCGTCTTAATGTCCGATGCCGTTTCGAAGGTGCCATACGCTATCTCTCTGGGGAAAAGAACACTTCGCATCGTTCGAGAAAACGTCGCTCTCGCACTCGCGACGAAGGCGGTGTTCCTCGTCCTGGGCGTATTTGGAATGAGCAGCCTCTGGCTTGCGATTCTCGCCGATGACGGCGCGACGCTCCTGGTGATTCTGAACGGATTGCGATTGCTCAAGGAATGATGCGAGGGCGCGCCGAGCTCTGCGTCGGCGGAAAATATTATTGACTTTCCGATTGTTTTTCGGCATATTGGAACCCGCTAAAAATGAATCACTTACAAGAATTCGAGGACTCCAATGTACGCCGTGGTTGAGATAGCCGGCCAGCAATTCAAGGTCGCGAAAGCCGACAAGATATTCGTCCCCAAGCTCGCTTCGGCGGTCGGAGCCAAGCTCGTGTTCGACAAGATCCTACTTCTTGGTGATGAGAAGCAAACGTCGCTGGGCACGCCTTACGTTGCCGGCGCTTCAATTGAAGCAAAGGTGTTGGGACACGCCAAGGACGACAAGGTCATCGTCTTCAAGAAGAAGAAGCGGAAGGGCTAC
>DMMN01000359.1 GCA_003453835.1 Bacteroidota bacterium
TGAAACTTCTCGTCTTTCGGCGGCTGGAAGCCGAAGAGCTGACCCTGCGGCTCACTCGCCAATTTAATCTCACCGAACTTCTGCTCGAACTTCTTGATGTTATCATCAAGCGCATTCATGAGCATCTTCGTGTGTTGAGGTGTCATCACGATGCGAGCGTGGACCTTCGCCTTCGGAACGCCGGGCAGGACCCGCGTGAAGTCGATGACGAATTCCGCCGGTGAGTGTGTGATGATGGCGAGGTTCGAATAGATTCCCTCCCCTTCCTTTTCCCCTAGCTCGATGTTGATCTGTTGCTGCGTTGGCTCGTTCATATCCATCCTTTCTCGGACGATCTTGAGAAAATGCCTTCTGGCCACATCGAACGGCTCTCGCCCATGGGCTTTGCCTCTTCTGTCAATCCTGCTTTGACCGCGGCAGGCTCACTTTGCTTTTCGGATTCTGTCTGCCTGCTCGAATGCGTTCAGCGCCTTGTCCTGATTGCCAAGCCGGGCATAGATCGTCCCCAAGGTCTCCCACACGGTAGCGTCGTCCTTTTTCATCTCAGTCACCCTCTCCATCAACGGTAAGGCAGCCTCGAATTTGGTCTTGTAGGAATCATTGGGCTCCCCTTTCTCATCAGCCGACTTGATCAAATCGACCCCCCAATTGTAGTAGGTGGCGCCAAGATCAAACGTGGCTTCCACATCATTCGGATCGATCTTGAGGGTCTCTCCGAATTGCTCGATCGCCTTGGTAAAATCACCGAGTTGCCGATAGAGCACGCCAAGAATGTAGTGATACGTCTTGTTGCCCGGTTCGTTCACGATCGCCTGCTCGAACGCCTTCACAGCTTGCGCGATGCGATTGGACTCCACGTAAGCCTTCAGCAACGTGTTGAGCGTCTCATTGTCTTTCGGATCCGCTGCATTTGCCCTCTCAAGGAGTTCGACAGCAGCGCGGTATTCGATTTGGCCGGCCTTGAACTCGGTGGAATCGATCTGTGGATCGTACGGCGTCGCAAACCTCTTGTCCGTAACCTTCTCGCCGTCCACAAACACCGTCAGCTTGTATGCGTTGTACGTCCACTCTTCCTTCTTGGTCCCTCTCGGTCCCTTCTTGATGTTGTCCGGATCACCAAGCGATTGCTTAATGTCATCTTTCCGGCTCGTCTTCTTGACGTCCTCGAGGATCTTCACCTTTTTGATCTTGTCGGCGTTTGCGTTTTCAAACTTGGTTTTGTGTTCTTCGCCGCGCACGATGTGGATCCTTCCGGCCCTTTTCAAAGATTCCGGATCCTTTGCAAGATCCCAGGACTTCCTGTACATGTCCAGCGCGTTTGCGTGGTCGCCTTTGTTGCTGTAGGCGTACGCGAGATACTTGTACGTCAAACCCGTATCCGGCTTGGCGGCAATCGCCTTGTTGAACGACTCAATTGATTTTTCATAGTACTCCGCTGAATCGGCGCTTGCCCGCTCAAGATACACGACGCCGGAGTTCAGATTCTGCCCCCAGTGATTGTGCCGGATGCTTTGAATTTCGGATGCATGCTTGTCAGAGAGTTTCAACGCTTCATCGAACGCCCGATTCATTCCGGCGTAGTCCGATTCATCTGCCTTCAGCCCTCCAAGGAAGAACCAGGCTTCCTCGTTGGCTGGGTTCTTCTGAACTTCAATCTCCAGGAGACGAGCGGCTTCTTTGTAATTCTTCTGCTGCAAGTGAACCTTCGCACCGGTAAATTCCGGGGAACCGCACTGAAATCCCTGAAACAGCAATGTAGAAAGAATCATCAGCACGAGCGTTTGTGAAGCGTACCGTTTCATGACAAACCCTTTATGGTTGAGATGGAAAAAGTGAGAATGAAAAATTGGCGGAAAAATATACCAAAAGTCGTTGTGAGATTCAAGTTGTCGATTCATGGTTGATGTCAGAAGTGACACTCGCTTCAACAAGCAACGTGAGTTGGATTCGAGGATCATTCTTTGACTTTCGCGTGTTTTTTCGATAAGTTCGATTCGCCAAATCTTCAAAACAACTCAGCCGACATGCCTGATTGTGTGTTCTGCGATATCGCCTCACGCAAGCGTCCCGCCGAAATCCTCTTCGAAAATGACGACGCGATCTGCATCCTCGACATCAATCCGATCCACTACGGCCATTCGCTCGTCATCCCTAAACGTCATTGCAGGGATTTCCTCGACGTACCCTCCGGAACGCTCGGCGGCGTTATGGAGGCCGCGCGGACCGTTGCACGGGCGCTCGTTCAGAGCCTGAACCTGGAAGGATACAACATCTTCACGAACAACGGCGCCATTGCAGGTCAGTCCGTTTTTCACTTTCACCTCCACATCACACCAAGATACAAGAACGACAATATTACGTTCGTCCTTACCCTCAAGCAATACCATAACGGGGAGATGGCCGAATACGCTCATCGTATTCGGAAGAATCTCGGAACACCCGACTGATCATAACAAGGAGCAATATTCCATGAGCCAATATGCGAAGCTGGTCCCTCCAACAGAGGGAACAAAGATTACGGCAACGGATGGACAACTCAACGTCCCCGATACTCCCATTATCCCGTTCATCGAAGGCGACGGAACGGGCCCCGATATCTGGCGCGCTTCCCAAAAGGTGTTTGATGCGGCCGTCAAGAAAGCTTACGACGGGAAGCGGAGAATCGTGTGGTTCGAAGTCTATGCAGGCGAGAAGGCGAATGCGGTCTATGGGCCGAACACCTGGCTCCATGACGACACTCTTGTGGCGATCAAAGAACACACCGTCGCCATCAAAGGACCGTTGACGACGCCAGTCGGGGGCGGCATTCGGTCCATCAACGTCGCCCTTCGGCAGATGCTCGATCTGTACGTTTGCCTGCGACCGGTCCGATACTTCCGCGGCGTCCCCTCCCCCGTCAAGCAGCCGGAGTTGGTGAACATGGTGATCTTCCGCGAGAACNNCCGCGAGAACACGGAGGATATCTATGCAGGCATCGAATGGAAATCGGGAACACCCGAGGCGAAGAAAGTCGTCGAGTGGCTTCAGAAGGAAATGGGAGTGAAGAAGATTCGTTTCCCCGAATCGTCGAGCATCGGCGTCAAGCCGGTCTCGACGGAGGGAACGCAACGCCTCGTACGGGCTGCCATTCAGTACGCGCTGAACAATAACCGCAAATCGGTCACGCTCGTGCACAAGGGAAACATCATGAAAT
>DMMN01000036.1 GCA_003453835.1 Bacteroidota bacterium
AGGCGAAGCGCTCGCCACGCTGGTCGTGAACAAGCTCCGCGGCACGGTGTCCGTGCTCAGCGTCAAGGCCCCGGGCTTCGGCGATCGCCGCAAGGCAATGCTGGAGGATATCGCGGTCCTTACGGGCGGCACGGTCATCTCTGAGGAGAAGGGCTTCAAGCTCGAGAACGCCCAGCTTTCTTATATGGGCACCGCGAAGCGCGTCACGATCGACAAGGACAATACGACGATCGTAGAGGGCGCCGGCAAGAAAGAAGACATCAAGAAGCGCATCAACGAGATCAAGCAACAGATCGACAAGACCACGTCGGATTACGACAAGGAGAAGCTGCAAGAACGACTCGCAAAGCTCTCCGGTGGTGTTGCCGTGCTGAAGATCGGCGCGGCGACGGAAGTTGAGATGAAGGAGAAGAAGGCTCGCGTTGAGGATGCCTTGCACGCAACCCGTGCAGCAGTCGAGGAAGGGATCGTTCCGGGTGGAGGCGTTGCGTATCTTCGTTGCGCCAAGAAGCTGGCGGAAGTGAAGACCGAGAACAACGATCAGAAGCTCGGGGTGGAGATCGTCCGCCGGTCGCTCGAAGAGCCGATTCGTTGGATCGTGCAGAATGCCGGCCTCGAAGGCTCCGTGGTCGTGAACAAGGTCAAGGAAGGCCAGGATGATTACGGATTCAATGCTCAAACTGAACAATACGAGAACCTGATCCAGGCCGGCGTCATCGATCCGACCAAGGTTGCCCGCGTTGCACTTGAGAACGCAGCCAGCGTCGCGTCTCTCTTGCTGACGACCGAAGCGACGATCGTTGAGAAGCCCGAGAAGAAAGAGGCCGCACCTCCGATGCCGCACGGTGGTATGGGCGGGGATATGTACTAAGATGATATGATATCGCTTCAGGTTTCAGGTGTCGGTGTGATTGAAGCGAAGTCGTATCGAACGAAGACCCTTCCAATCGAGAGATAGGGAGGGTTTTTTTTGTTGGGTGGGGAGTTGCTCACGACTTCTATGGTCTACATTGAGCGTTCGACATTGGACATTTCTTTTTTCAGCTTGTAAGAAACCCGATATCTCGCATTGGATGCGCAGGAAGATATCGGGTTTCTCAATCTGCTCAAGTTGATTCTCCTGCCACTATTGTCTACATTCATCACGCCATGCGCATCCCTCCCGAAAAAATCGAAGAGATCCGCTCATCGAACGATATCGTTGACGTCATTTCCCAGCACGTCAGACTCAGAAAGCGGGGAAAGAACTTCATCGGCCTCTGTCCCTTCCATCAAGAGAAAAGCCCTTCGTTTACGGTCAGCTCGGAGAAGCAAGTGTATCATTGCTTCGGCTGCGGCAAGGGGGGAAACGTCTTCACGTTCGTGATGGAGCTGGAGAAAGTCTCGTTCGCCGAGGCGGTGCGATCGCTCGCTGAAAAGGTCGGCATCGTCCTCACGTTCTCGGAGGCAGACCAACAGAAAGAAAGCGAGATCGAGAGTCTCTACAATGTCTGCCGGTTTGCCGGCCTCTTCTTCTACAACAATCTGACGAAGACGGACGAAGGAAGGGGAGCGCTTGAGTACTTCCACAGTAGAGGATTTACGGACGAGACGATTCGCATGTTCGGCCTCGGCTATTCGCTGAACTCATGGGACGCGTTTCTGCATCGAGCGAAAGAGGAGGGCCTGAAGAGTGAGGATTTGCTCAAGGCCGGACTCGTTCGCCAACGCGACGACGGGGGTGAGTACGACTACTTCCGCGGGCGGGCGATGTTCCCGATCTTCTCGACGTCGGGTCGCGTCATCGGTTTTGGCGCTCGCAAGATCCGAGAAGACGATCCAATCCAGGGAAAGTACATTAACTCCCCAGAGACGCTCGTCTACAACAAGAGTAAAGTGCTCTTCGGTCTCTTCCACTCGAAAGATGCAGTACGCGCAGAGGATAACGCGCTCATGGTGGAAGGCTATGCAGATTTGATCTCTCTCTACCAAGCCGGAATACGAAACGTCGTTGCGTCCAGCGGCACAGCCCTGACCGAAGAACAGGTGCAACTTATCAACCGTTACTCAAAACGGCTGACGCTCGTCTACGATGCGGATTCAGCCGGCTCCAATGCAACGATTCGTGGAATGGACATTGCCCTTGCCAACGACCTCGATGTAAGTATTGTCGAATTGCCGGAAGGAGAGGACCCCGATTCATTCGTTCGGAAGTTTGGCGGGAAGGAATTCCAGAGCCTCCTGGAGCGATCCGTCTCGTTCATCGACTTCAAGGCGAGACAATTCTTACGCGCCGGCGCTTTTGCGACGCCCGAGGGGAAGGCGGAGGCTGTTCGCTCGATCGTCCAGTCCATCGCCAAGATGAAGGACGAGCNNCGCAATTTCTACATCAAAGAGGTTTCCTCGAAGTATGAGATCTATGAGTCTGTCCTCTATCGTGAGCTTGAGAGATGGGTGGAGCGGGGCGCCGGGACGAGGGAGAGAAGGTCGGGGAGGAGGGAGTTTCCCGGTTCCCCAGAGCCCTCATCTGAGCCGTCTCCGGTGGATGAGGCATCACCACATGTTGCGGTCATTCCTGCAGCAGAAAGGGACATTCTCAAACTGCTCCTCGAGAACCAAACAGACCTGATCAATTTCATCTTCTCGCATGTTGCGCTGGGTGATCTCGGCAATCCGAGCATCAAGACCCTGGCCGAAATGATCTTGAGCCGCATCGACGAGACCGGTTCGGCGGAGGTATCAACACTCCTTCATGAGATTGAGGACCAACAACTCAAGAACATCATCACAGATGTCGCTCTGAGCAAGTATGAGCTGAGCAAACAATGGCAGGCGATGGAGGTTGGAGTTGAGGAAGCCGATCCGTGGGAGATCGCCCGCGGGGCCGTTGTGGCTATAAAGAAACAATCCATCCAAAGGCAAATAGAAGGGAATCAGAAGCTACTGCGTGAGGCGTCGCACCGAGGGGAGGACGCGCTTCAATTCGTTCAGCGTCATCAGGATCTCATCAGACTCTTGAAGGAAGTCGAATCCCCAGAGTTCCTACGGCCAAAATAGGAGCGGCGAAATCGTTCCCGGGGGCTCGGGCCGTTTCGTCGAGCCGGTGCACAATCCCTCAGCGTCATTGCATTTCTAGCCACCTCTTTCTATTTTGCTCCCGCAATTCACCTTGAATGTTCCACCAGTATCAGTACAAGGACCCGACTTGCGACGAAACACGCCGTTGATGATATATATTGTCCCTGGCAAATGCGATTTTTGCGGATGCTGTGTTGGTGTTTGTCCGGAAGACGCCATTGAGCTCCTGGAATCCGACATCCGAATTATCGACGAGCGATGCACCAATTGCCGCAAGTGCGTCTGGGCGTGTCCGTGGGAGGTGATCGAGTTTCACCGGGAAGGAATCGAGAAGCTCCCCACGGAACTTGAGTTGCCGCAGGGGTAGCGACCTGCGGTTGATAGTCTGGAATCCTTGACAAGATCGAAACAGGGATGAAAGTGAATAGGGCAGAGATTGTGAAATGAAGAGTGCCTACGATGTCATAGTTGTCGGGGCCGGTCCGGCCGGATCGACTGCGGCCCGGTATGCGGCTGTCGGCGGCGCATCCGTCCTGATGCTGGAGAAGGACCGCGACGTCGGGTATCCGGTCCGCTGCGGCGAGGCGGTGAGTCACGAAGGAGTAGTGCAATTCATCCAGCCCGATCCGAAGTGGATCGCCGCGACGGTCAGTAAGTTTCGAATCGTTGTGCCGAATGGCAACTCCATCGTTCCGAGGCTCGACGGTATCGGCTACGTCCTCGAGCGCCGACTTTTTGATTATGAGCTTGCGAACGTTGCAGCAAGAGCAGGCGCTGAGGTGGTGACGAAAGCGTATGTCTACGATTTGATTCGATCGAACGGCGCGACCGAGGGCGTTCGGGCGCTCATCAAAGATCAAAAAGTCGAGATTCGCGGAAAGATCATCATTGGAGCCGACGGCGTTGAAAGCCGGGTGGGGAAATGGGCCGGTATTGACACGACGTGCCACATTCGCGACATGGAAAGCTGCGCGCAGGTGACGCTCTCCGGCGTTCACATCGACGAAGGGATTCTGGATTTCTACTTCGGGGACAAGATCGCCCCGGGAGGCTATCTCTGGGTCTTCCCGAAGGGGAAGGATGTAGCCAACGTCGGCATCGGCATCAGCGTGGAAAGTGCGAAAGAGAAATCCGCCATAAAATATCTTGAGGAGTTCATCGAGAAGCGGTATCCGCATGCCGCCACCCTCACGAGAATAGCGGGCGGGGTTCCGTGCGCAAAGACGTGTGACGAGATTGTGAAAAGCAACGTGATGCTGGTAGGCGATGCGGCTCATCAGGTCAATCCCGTCTCCGGTGGCGGAATCATTAGCGGGATGATTGGCGGGATGATTGCCGGCCAGGTTGCCGGAGAGGCCATTGTCCGGAACGATCTTCTTTATCTTCGAGAGTACGAGAAGCGCTGGCACAAGAGACTCGGTTGGCGGCATGAAGTTTTCTACCACATCAAGGAAGCCATCTCCCGATTTACCGACGATACCCTGAACCAGCTCTGTGAGGATGCCTGCAAGCTTCCGGAGGAGAAACGGACTGTCGGGAGTATTTTCCGTGCTGCACTTTGGAACCAACCTTCGATGCTGTTGGACGTTGCGAAAGTGTTCATCTCGTAGCCGCGCCGCCGCCTCCGGCCACTTCATCATTCTACATTGAGCGTTCGGCGTTGGACGATTCTTTTTTCAGCTTGTAAGAATCCCGATATCTCGCATTGGATCCGCAGGGAGATATCGGGATTCTCAACCTGCGCAATGATGAATGATCAAGTTGTTCAACCACTTCATCATTCGTCATTGGCCATTTCTTCTTCATTCGCCCAGGCTCCTTGCACCTCAAGCCACCTTCCCGTATATTGACACCCGAAAAAGCTGCGGAGAAGGGTGAAAGAAGCACATATCGACAACGTACTTGTTGTTCGAACAGACCGAATTGGGGATGTCATTCTTTCACTCCCAATGATCTCCACGCTCCATGCGTCGTATCCCCACGCGCGCATCTCAATGCTTCTCCGCTCGTACACGAAGGAGCTGGCGGAAGGGCAGAAGGGACTTCAGGAGATTCTCCTCTACGATGCAAACGGAGTTCGGAAGCCCTTCGTACAAATGCTCTCTGAGTTGCGTTCAAGGCGGTTTGACACCGTTGTGATTTCGTACCCGACGTTTCGTCTGGCGGCCTTGACGTTTTTCGCAGGGATTCCGACCAGGGTAGGGACGGGGTATCGTTGGTATTCGTTCTTTTTCAACAGAAAGGTCTTTGAGCATCGAAGGACGGCGGACAGACATGAAGCTCAGTACAATCTTTCCCTGCTCAAAGCTCTGGGTTGTGTCGTTGAAGAGAATCCCAAACCTTCACTCACAATCTCCGGGCGTGAGCGCGAGACCGCATCTGCTGTGCGCCGAAAACGAGACCTCTCAGAGACTGCCCTCACAGTCGTACTACATCCGGGAAGTGGAGGATCGGCGCGGGAGTGGAGCGCCGAGAATTTTGGATCGCTGGCGCTCTCACTGCATGCAGAGGGAATGCAGGTGGTTGTTACGGGCGCTTCAAGCGAACTCCCTTTGGTCTCCAGAGTGATCGAACGATCAAGAGGAAAAGCGGTTCCCGTTGTCGGGGAGCTATCCCTTAAGGAATTGGCGGCGTTCTTGGAATCCACGGATCTCTTCGTGTCGAATTCCACGGGACCGCTACACATCGCGGCGGCAGTGGGAACGCCGGTCATAGGCCTCTATCCGCCAATTCGAGCGTGCAGTCCGCAACGCTGGGGGCCGCTCACGGAAAAGAAGGTTGTCTTTGTTGCGGACAAGGAGTGTTGTGTTCGATGTAAGGGAAAGCAATGCCGGGGGAACGAATGCATGGACCAGATCACGGTCGAGCAAGTGGTTCGCGCCGCGAAAGCTCTTTTGCGACAGTTGGGCGTCGACAAAGAAGTCGGCATCAGGTCATGAAGCCCCATCTGGTTATCTGCTTTGTGATCCTCATGGGTTCGGTCGTACGGGGGCAGGACTCGCTGGCCTTGAAGACAACTCTTCCGACCCCCGATCGGAGGCAATTGTCTCTTCGAACAATTGAGCACAGGGCGTTCGGAGTCGGCGAACGACTCGTGTTTGATGTCGGCTATAGCTTCATCGTTGCGGGAGAGGCGGTGATGTCTGTGCCGAAGGCCGACACGGCGTTCGGAAGGGAATGCTATCAGGTGGTGTTCACGGTCGAGTCAACCCCCACCTTCTCGTGGATCTACAAGGTTGACGATCGCTACGAGACGATCCTGGATAAGCAAGGGATTTTCCCATGGCGCTTCACGCAGAAGGTGCGGGAAGGAAGCTACAAGCGCGACTACTACGCGGTCTTCGATCAGAGAGAAAACGTCGCGATCACGGAGAAGGGAAGATTTTCCACTCCCCCCTATGTGCACGACGCGGTCTCCGCGTTCTATTACGTTCGCACCATGGATTTTTCGAAGTCGAAGCCCGGCGAGCGAACGCTTCTCCACAACTTCACGAAAGACTCGACGTATGCGCTCGCCGTGAAATTCCTCGGCCGCCAGCGCATCGAGGTAGACGCCGGGACGTTCGACTGCATCATCATCGAGCCGCTCATGAAGGAGGGGGGACTGTTCAAGAGCGAAGGCCGAGTGGTGATCTGGCTGACGGACGACGACCGAAAGATCCCGGTGAAGGTCAGCACAAGGGTTGTCATCGGCTCCATCGATGCAGAGCTGCGCGAGTATTCCGGTGTGTTGGGATCAATTCCATCGAAGGTGAAATAGATGTCCAAATTCAGACAACTCAGCCTTGCCGGCATCAAAACGAACTCCATCAAGAGCCGCAAGAGCAAAGTATCTCCGAAGGATTTCGCGAAGGTCGTTGATCCCGCGAACGCGCACGTCACGGGATTCATCGATTCCCTCCCTCGCATCCTTGTGGCCGAGGAGCTTCGCTCGTTGGTCCGGGACATCGTGAACTCCCGCAGGAAAGGAAAGCCCGTCATCATCATGATCGGAGCGCACGTGGTGAAAGTGGGTCTCGCACCGATTCTCATCGACCTGATCAAGCGTGATGTGGTGACCCATCTCGCCATGAACAGCGCTGCGGCGATCCACGATGTGGAAACGGCGATGTGGGGGCAGACATCCGAGGACGTTGCCGCGAACATCCTCGACGGGAAATTCGGAATGTCAAAAGAGACGGGCGATTTCATCAATCGGGCCTTGGTGAAAGCGTGCACGGAGACCAATGAAGGATACGGCGAGGCGTTGGCGAAAAAGCTTCTGGCATTGAAAGCGCGCCATCGCACGGTGAGCATCCTGGCATCGTGCTATCAAGCCCGTGTGCCGGTGACGGTACACGCCGCGATCGGGACGGACATTGTCCATCAGCAACCGACGATGGATGGAGCCGCGACGGGGGAGATGAGCTTTCGGGATTTCAAGGTCCTGGCGAATTCCGTGAAGGACTTGAGAAACGGCGGAGTAGTACTCAATATCGGTTCCGCAGTCATTCTTCCGGAAGTGTTCCTGAAGACTCTCACCGTTGCCCGAAATCTGGGATTCAAGGCGCAGAGGTTTTCGACGGCAAACTTTGACATGATTCGGCATTACAGGCCCCAGATGAACGTTGTGGAGCGTCCCACGCTTGGCCACGGTCGGGGATACAATTTCACCGGCCACCACGAGATCATGATCCCATTGCTGGCTGCGATGATCAAATCCCACTACAACAAAGCGTGATTGAATGACGGTAGAACAAGTTCCACCCGCTGCTCCTCCCGACGTTGAAACTCCGCAACTCTCTTTTGTCGAGCGAAATCAGATCTCACCCGTCCTTTTCCTCCTTGGCAGTCTCTTCATCGTCTTTGTCCTTTACCAGTTGGTCGGGGGAACGATCGCCCTTCTCGTGGCAGGATCCAAAGTCACGCGTGAAAACGTTCTCCTGCATCGGATCCTGACCATCTCCGGTCAAGTGTTGTTCATCCTCATCCCCACACTCGGACTTGCCCGTCTTCTGAGCGTTCGATTGTCAAGCCTCTTTCCGTGGAGAATGCCGCATCTTGGGGAGACATTCTTTGCCTCCCTGAGCTTGCTCTTACTCCAGCAGGTGCTTCAGATCTACCTCTTCTTTCAGGATCGCATCCCACTTCCCGAAAAGCTGAGCAAGTTTATTCAGCCATTCAGGGATATGATGGAACAGATGGTCCGCATACTGGTCACAGCCGAGAACTTGCCCGAACTCGCGTTTGTTGTGCTCGTTGTCGCCGTCGTGCCGGCCATCGTTGAGGAGGTGCTCTTTCGTGGTTTGATCCAAACGGGATTTGAACGTGTGACAAACCCTTGGAAGGCAGCGATCATCGCCGGCACGATTTTCGGGGCCTTTCATTTCAATCCGTTTGCAGTCGTTCCTCTGGTCGGTCTCGGTCTCTTTTTTGGATTTCTCCGTATGCGTTCAAAGAGCATCGTCATCGCGATGACGGTACACTTTCTCAACAACGTCACGGCCGTCGTTGTGGCGTATTTCAAAATGGATGAGGAGTTGATTCTCGGAGCGCCAAAAGGGGGAGAGGCGAACATCCCCGGCGTCCTCTCGCAGCTTTTTCTCTTTCTGGTCCTCTTCGTCGTGGCGTTCATTTCCTATCTCCGCACGACGTCTCATCTTGATGAGCGCCGGGGAGATGAACGGACTTGAGGTGCTTTCACTGTACTGCTTTCATGAGCCCCCGGGAGTTCGCTTGTACCCACTGTGGCTCTCTCCGCAATCCGGAACACCCTGCGGAGAGAATCGCGTGCGAACGCCATGATGGCGATGAAGCCGTTGCGACCTGTCTTGTTTGCGGTGTGCCGGTCTGTCGTCGCTGTGCGGTGTTGAGAGACGGAAAGTTCTTCTGCTCGAACCCCGAGCATGGAAGGATCTTTGAAGACTCGCTTGTTGTTTACACCGGACAGTCGTCGTTTGAGGCGGCCATGATCGTACACCATCTTTCCCGCGCAGGCCTTGCATCACTGACGTTCTCCCTCCGCGATCACGTAGAAACATTCTGGCTGGCCGGCGACGAGAATCATCAAGTGCGAGTCCAAAGAACTGAAGCGCGAACGGCGCTGGAATTGCTGGAGAACCTGGGACTGATGGTATCCGCCGAACAAGAAACCGCGACTCACTGAAGGATCGATGAGTGACAACCTCCGCCTACACTACTTTGCCCACCCGCCTCATCGTCGCCGCGATCGCGATCCCGCTCATCATCCTCTTCGCGATGGTGGGGGGATATCTCTTTTTTCTGTTCGTCGCTCTTATCTCAGGCATTTCGCTGTACGAATTCTATAAGCTTGCCGAACGCACAGGGGCCTTCCCTCTAAAGACCATCGGCATCATTGCCGGCTTTATCATCAACGGTGCATTCATCTATGAGCGGGTGCAGGTGGAAGTCTTCAACTTCTTTGCCGATCACGGCATTCATCTCTCGATGTTTTCGCAACTGCAATTCCTGCTGTTCGTCCAGATTCTGTTTTACCTCGTCGTGCTGCTCGTCGAGCTCATCCGGCAGAAAGGTTCCCCGACCCTCAACCTCGGGGTAACGGTGCTTGGCGTGGCCGTCATCTCGCTCTTCTTCGGCACGCTGATATCGATTCGCGAGCTTTTCCCGTACGGATTTCCCGTTCACAAATTCTTTCAAACCGGCTTCGCTGATGACGCGCAGCTTCAGACCATCGAACGTTGGGGCGGATATACGATCGTTTCTTTGTTCGCGACGATTTGGATTTGTGATACTGCGGCATACTTTGGGGGGATCAGCTTCGGTTCTCGCAAGCTTTTCGAACGAGTCAGTCCAAAGAAAACCTGGGAGGGTGCCGCGTTCGGCTTGGTCTTTGCCGTGCTGACGATGGTCCTTTCCCGCGCGCTGGTGTTGGAGTATCTGCAATGGCATGACGCGATCGTCATCGGATGCATCGTCGGGGTCTTTGGGCAACTTGGAGATCTCATTGAGTCGCGGTTCAAGCGAGACGCAGGCGTCAAGGATTCATCCGCCATGATCCCGGGACACGGTGGAGTCTTCGACCGGTTCGATAGCCTGGTTTTTGTCTCCCCGTTTGTTTACCTTTACATAGATTTTATTGTGCTATCATAACTGTGCCGGGAGCAATGGACAAGGGCGGACGAAAAAGAGACGGATCAAGAATCAGTGTCGTGACGTTGGGTTGCTCGAAGAATATTGTCGATAGTGAGGTTCTGCTCGGGCAACTAAAACTCAATGACGCAAACATCGTTGAGGACGTGAACGATGCCGAGGTCGCCGTTATCAACACATGCGGTTTCATCGAAAGCGCAAAGCAGGAGTCGATCGACGCTATTCTGGAAGCTGTTCGTCGGAAGAATGAGGGGAGACTCAAGAAAGTGGTCGTTATGGGATGTCTCTCCGAGCGATTCGCAAAAGAGTTGAGAGTCGAGATCCCCGAGGTTGATGCCTATTTCGGGTCAAACCAGTTGAGCGGAATCGCGGAAGAACTGGGCATCGACTTCCAGCGCGAACTTCTCGGCGAACGCCGGCTCACGACTCCGGCCCACTTTGCCTATCTGAAAATCTCCGAAGGTTGCGACAATCCGTGTTCGTTCTGCGCAATACCGCTCATGCGGGGCGTGCATCGAACCAAACCGCTTGAGGACATCCTTCACGAGGCCCGCCTCCTCGCCTCCACGGGAGTGAAGGAGTTGATTCTGATCGGCCAGGACACCACCTCATATGGGCTCGACTTGTACGGCGAGCGGCGGCTGGAGACGCTGCTTCGTGAGTTGTCCTCAATCGAGGGCGTTGCGTGGATCCGCTTGATGTACGCCTATCCCGCAAAATTCCCTCGGCAGATTCTGAATGTCTTCAAAGATCATCCAAAGATCTGCCGATATCTGGATATACCGGTTCAACACATCTCTGACGAAGTTCTGAAGTCCATGCAACGAGGAATCTCCGGTCGAGCTCTGCGAGAACTCCTTCAGTTCATTCGAACGGAAGTCCCGGATATCGCGCTTCGTTCGACCCTGATCGTCGGTTATCCGAATGAAACCGACCGGCGATTTGCCGAGTTGTGCGACTTTGTGAGGGAGATGAAGTTTCATCGGCTCGGCGTCTTCACCTACTCACGGGAGGAGGGCACGACGGCCTACGACCTGGGTGATCCGATTCCGCAAGAGGTGAAGAAGGAGCGTCTGGAGCAGATCATGGAAATCCAACAAGAGATCTCGGCAGAGAGGAATCGATTGATGATCGGAACCGAGGCGAAGGTCTTGCTCGAGAGAGTGGAAGGAGACTTGCTCGTTGGACGAACCGAGTGGGATGCTCCGGAAATCGATCAAGAAGTGTTCGTGTCGGACGTTCGGGGGCTCGGGGTGGGCGACTTCTGCTGGGTAAACGTGATTGATGCAAGTGAGTATGATCTCTACGCGGTTGCTGCTGAATGAATCCACCGGAAGGTGGGGGAAGGGTTCTTACTTATGTGCGTAGCGAAGTGGTGCAGGGTGAAAGTACTGATGATGACGGTGCTCATCGGCATTGCGGGAAGCGGGAGTCTTTTCGCACAAGTGGAGATGAAACGATCTCCGAAAGAAGTCGAACGGACGTTCTTCTTCGACGCGATGAGTTATGCGTCGGATCAGGCGAACAAGTCGCGGGTCGATGTCTACGTTCAGGTTCCGTATGAAGAGATCAGGTTCTACAGGGATGGAGACTACTTCGTCGGCCGCTATGAGATAACGCTGACCGTGCTGACCTCCTCCCTGCAAATGGTGCTCGAACGCTCATGGATGGTCGATGTTCGGGTCGATAATTTCGCACAGACAACTTCGAACAAGCTGTACAGTCTTACCCAGCGTGCCGTTGAGATCGAGCCGGGGCAATACCAACTAAACGTTCAGGTTCGTGATTTCGAATCGCAGAAGACATCTCAGGTGAGACGGGGTCTGCTGGTTTCGGATTTCCGAAAAGACCCGCTGAGTCTCAGCGATATCATGCTCGTGAACCGCCTCACCACGGATGGTGAAAAGAAGAACATCGTGCCGAATATCTCAGGCAACGTCGGGCATTTGTCGGATGGATTCTTCATCTTCCTTGAAGTCTACGGCCGGACCGACCTCGACTCCGTCGACCTGACGTGGAGGATTATGAACCTCAAAAGCGCACTGCTCTTCAAGCGATTACAGACGGAAGTCGTCAGAGGGAAGAAGGCGCAGGCATTCCTCAAAATCGACAGCGTCACGCTACCGATGGGCAGCTACGTGCTGACGGTCGATGCGATGGAGAGAAGTAGTCCCGAGGGATCGCCGGCTCTGAATGCGAACACTTCGCGAACGTTTCACGTGAGATCGGCCGATCTGCCCCCGGCAATCGTCGATATCAACAAAGCAATCGATCAGCTCATCTACATTGCGAGGGATTCGGAGCTCCAATACGTTCGTGAAGGGACCGACGACGAAGAGCGACGCAAACGGTTTCTGGAATTCTGGGCGAAACGGGATCCCGATCCCCAATCACCGCGCAACGAGTTGATGGAAGAGTACTATGCCCGGGTCGAGTACGCAAATTACAACTTCGNNTTACAACTTCACGCACCATCTTGAGGGGTGGAAGACCGACATGGGAATGGTCTACATCCGTTTCGGGACGCCGGAGAACATCGAGCGCCATCCGTTCGACCAGGGGACAAAGCCGTACGAAGTCTGGTACTACTATCAGCTCAATCGGCAATTCGTCTTCGTCGACGAAACGGGATTCGGCGACTATCGGCTCCGATATCCGACAACCGACTTGTTCGGAAGGGTTCGCTGAGAGTGCTTGCCCGATTGTGCAAAAGAAAAGCCGGCGTGGCAATTTGCCCGCCTGGCTTTTTTTGTTTTCTCCTTTTGAGTCTTGCCATCTGTGGATCGACAGGCCTGACCTTCTCCCAGCAGAAGGCCATCTCCGTGCGGTCGGTATCGATGGCTGGCACCAAGTCGCTGAAGCGGGCGCACCTGGAAGAGGTCATGCAAACCACTGAAGGAAGACTCTTCGCCCGACAGGCGCTTGCGGCTGACCTTGACCGCATCGTTCGGCGCTATGCGGCGGAGGGATATCCGTTCGCCAGGATCGACTCGGTTCATCTCAATCCCTCGCCGACAGGGGATGCGGTCGATGTCCTGATCGTGATCAACGAAGGGAAGCCTGCCGTCGTGAAGTCGCTCAAGTTCGAGGGTGCGAGGGGAGTACCGGTGACGGAGCTTGTCGGGAACATGATCCTCCGCGAAGGGGATCTGCTACTTCCTCCTCAGCTTGAATCCGATATCAAGAGGATGCTCGAGCTGTATGAAAGGTCGGGCTATCCGTTTGCAGCAATCTCCGTCGGAGAGATAGAATTCGAGGAGGGGGAACGCGAGATGTATGCGAGCGTTCGGCTGGATATTCAGGAAGGGAAAGTTGCACGGCTGACCGAGCTAAGAGTGGAGGGGAATGAGACGACGAAAACCTTCGTGATCCTCCGAGAGGCCCGCCTGAAAGAGGGGGAGCTCTTTCGAGGCGATCAGCCGGAACGGATCAGAAGGCGACTGGAACGACTTCAGTTGTTTTCTTCCGTTTCGAATCCCGAGCTCTTCGTCAAGGAAGATGGCAGCGTGGGGCTGCTTGTCCGGGTCGCCGAAGGAAACGCGAACCGATTCGACGGCATTCTTGGGTACGTCCCCTCGATCCGCAACGGCGAAGACGGATATCTTACGGGATTGCTGGATGTCCAATTTCGGAACATCCTCGGAACCGGCAGACAACTGGCCACGCGGTGGCATCGCGAGAGCCAAAGCTCTCAGGAGATCGAATTGAAATATCGGGAGCCTTGGCTCGCCTCGTACCCTCTGAACGTGGACGGGACACTGTTTCAACGCAAGCAAGATTCGATGTACGTCCACCGGCGATACCACCTGCACGCCGATCTCATGCTGACAGAAGAGCTTTCCATCGGGATATTGATTTCTCAAGCGACGGTGATTCCCTCCGAGGGAACTCGCTTCGTGAGTGAAAGCCAGTCGACGAGCGTCGGTGTGTCGGTCTCCTACGATACACGGGACGACGCCGTCACGCCGTCGGACGGAATGCGATACAAGACGGAGTACTACACAGGCACAAAGAAGGTCGACACGCCGGGCGATGCTTCGACCAGCGAGAAGAACTCCACACAGCGCCTGTCGTTCGATCTTGAGTATTTCATTTCTCCCATCTCCCGACAAGTGCTTGCGGCGAGCATTTTCGTTCGGGACTATCGAACGGCAGATATCGAGATCAGCGACCTCTTTCGGCTCGGTGGGGCGAACACGTTGCGCGGATATCGGGAGGCGNNCGCACCGAGATCGTACGCCTATGCCTTCGTCGATGCGGGCTACGTCCTCACCCCGGATCGTCCTTCCATCGGCCTCTCGACGAACGAGTCAGCCAAGATCGGCTATGGTGTCGGAGTCCGACTTGACTCGCCGCTCGGTTTGATTGGTGTGAGCCTGGCAATGGGCGAGGGGGATTCGTTTAGTACAGCAAAGCTACATTTTCGATTGATCAATGAATTCTAAGAAGATCATCGGAATCATCGCGCTCATCCGGCCGCCAAATCTTCTGATCGTCTTTCTCACGATCTCAGCCGCGGCGGTTCTTGCGGGCGCGACCATCGACGACTGGATCCTCGTGAGCCTTGCTTCCCTCGCTGGCGCTGTCATCGGCGGCGGCGGGAACGCCATCAATGACTTCTTCGATGCAGAGATCGATGCGATCAACCGACCGAACCGGCCCCTGCCGCGCGGCGACGTCACGAAGCAAGAGGCCTGGTGGGTCTGGAGACTAGCCTCAAGCGCGGGCGTTCTGCTGAGCGCTTACGTAGGACCTCTTCCGTTTGCCATTGCACTGTTTTGGATCGTTTCCCTTTACTTCTATAGCCGCGTGCTAAAGAGAAAGGTGCTCATCGGCAATCTTGCAGTCGGGGTGGTGACGGCCCTTGCATTTGTATACGGCGCGCTCTCCGTCGGAGGATTCGAACACTCGCTCATACCGGCTTTCTTTGCGTTCCTCGTCAACCTTGCAAGGGAGCTCGTCAAAGACGTTCAAGATATCGAGGGGGACCGACGAGGTGGCGCCCGGACGCTCCCGGTCGTCTATGGCGTCAAACCGGCGCTCGGTCTTGCAACGCTCGTAATAGTTTTGCTTATTATGTCCACTGTTGTTCCCTATGCAAACGGCACCTACAACGTGCACTATCTGGTCCTCGTTGGCGTGGCCGATCTGGCTTTGACGTATGTGGCCGTTTCCCTGTGGCGAAGCCGCCTGCCGCACCGGCTCGAACGACTAAGTCTGGTTCTGAAGTTCACGATGGTTCTCGGACTTGCAGCAATTTACATTGGATCGTGAAGCTAATCGAAACGTCAACGGACAGTCCACTCCTCAAGATCGAACAAGACCTCTGGGGCGAGGGGATCGGCCTTATCGCCGGTGTGGATGAGGCAGGAAGAGGACCGCTGGCCGGCCCCGTTGTCGCGGCAGCCGTCATCTTCCCGAAGGGACTGTTCATCGATGGTGTGGACGACTCGAAGAAGCTGAACGAGTGCAAACGTGAAAAGCTCTATCACGCCATCGTCGAGAAGGCAATGAGCGTGGAGGTGGGCATTGTAAGCCACGAGGTGATCGATCGTGTCAACATCTATCAAGCTTCCATCCTCGCCATGCGCAAGGCTGTGGACAAACTTGCCCTCACGCCGGACCTTGTCATTGCAGATGGGAATTGCTTCAGACACGAGCATCTTCCCTTTCGGAACATCATCGATGGGGATGCAAAGTCCTTCACCATCGCTGCGGCATCCATCATTGCGAAGGTGACGAGAGACGGTTTGATGAAGGATTATCACGCCCGGTTTCCGGTCTATGGCTTTGCCCAGCACAAAGGCTACGGGACGAAGCGGCACGTCGAGGCGATCCGGCGGCATGGATTGTGTGAGATTCATCGGAAGAGTTTTCGGGTCCCGGCGTAGTCTGGCATGGCCGCGCGAGCTCTCAATACCAGNNGAGATCCTGCAGCGCAACTACCGGTACGGGCGTGGAGAAATCGACCTGATAGCGAAGGAGGGGGGTGACCTGGTGTTTGTTGAAGTGAAGGCGCGCAGGTCGAGATCGTACGGAGATCCGGAAGAAGCAGTCACACGGAAAAAGGAAGACCAGATCCGAAGAGTAGCGGAAGGCTATCTCTATGAACACAACATCGAAGAGGTCTCCTGCAGGTTCGACGTCGTCGCCATTACGTATATCGAGGGAAGAGCCGACGTTCGACTAATCCGAGACGCATTTTGAAATGAACAACGACGACATGAACATCCTCCAGAATCACACAGGGATCTACACGGATTACTACCAGCTCACGATGGCTCAGGGGTACTTCCTCACCGGTCGCGCCGGCACTCCAAGCTGTTTTGAGTACTTCTTTCGCGAGAATCCCTTCAAGGGAGGATACACGATCTTTGCGGGGATGAGTGACGTGCTGGAGCTCATTGAAGAGTTCCGATTCGGCGACGACGATCTCCGGTATCTGAGAGACCAGGGATTCAAGAATCCCTTCCTTGAGTATCTCAAGGCGTTCAAGATTCGAGCGACCATTCATTCCGCGAGAGAAGGGGAGGTGGTGTTCCCCCTGGAGCCGCTGGTGCGCGTCGAGGGGTCGATCATCGAGGCACAACTCGTCGAAACGCTTCTGCTCAACTTGCTCAACTTCGAGTCACTGATCGCGACGAAGGCATCCCGAATTCGACTCGCCGCAGGCAATCGGCGCGTCATTGATTTCGGTCTCAGGCGAGCTCAGGGCCTGGGAGGCATCCATGCAACGAAGGCGGCGTTCATCGGCGGCATCGATGCGACGTCTAATGTGTTCACGGCCTTCCACTACGACTTCGCCGTCTCCGGCACCCAGGCACATTCCTGGGTTCAAAGCTTCGGTGACGAGCTTACGGCGTTCAGAAAATTCGCCGAGATCTATCCGGATAAATGCGTATTGGTGGTCGACACGTACAACACGCTCAAGAGTGGTGTCCCGAATGCAATCCTGGTCGCAAAAGGACTTGAACAGAAGGGACACCGGCTTCTGGCGATTCGGCTGGATAGCGGCGACCTTGCGTACCTCAGCAAACACGCCCGCGCGATGCTGGATGAGGCCAACCTACACTATGTAAAAATCGTCGTCTCGAATCAGCTTGACGAATACGTCATTCGAAGTTTGCTTGTGGAGCAGGAATCCCCGATTGATGTGTTTGGCGTCGGCACACGGCTTATTACGGGACAGGCAACAACCGCTCTGGACGGTGTGTACAAACTCAGCATGAGCGACAACATCCCCCGTCTGAAGTTTTCGGAAAACTATACCAAGCTCACCCTCCCCGGCATCAAGAAGATCGTCCGCTTCATCAATGGAGAAGGGAACTTTTATGCCGATGCGATCGCTTTGGAAGATGAATCCTCCATCGAGAATATTTTTCACCCATTCTTCCCGGAGCAACACAGCAGCCTGAAGCACTGCACGCCGGAGATGGTTTTACAGATGGTCATGGAAAACGGAAAAACTATTCTCACGCACTCTGCCCAGGAAAGCGCCTCCTACGCGAGAGAACGGATGAACCATCTCGCCCTTGAACACAAGCGATTTGAATATCCGCACATTTACAAAGTCGGCATCACTCCGAATCTGATGAGCCTTCGAGCGAAGCTCGTGGACGAGTTCCAGCGTCAGTTCGAAAAATAAGGGAGTGGAGCAAAGAAATGAAGGCCTTGTTGATTGTTGATGTTCAGAATGATTTTTGCCCCGGAGGCTCGCTCGCCGTGCCCGAGGGAGACAAAGTGGTCGCAGTGATCAATGAGTTGATGCGACGGTTCGACGTCATAGTCGCATCGAAGGATTGGCATCCTCCGGAGACGGTTCATTTCCGGAATTGGCCGACCCATTGTGTGCAGAACACGCAGGGGGCGGAATTTCACCCGCAACTCGAAGGCTCAAGAATACCGCGGGTGTTTCTGAAGGGAACCGGAGACAGGGATGACGGCTATTCGGCCTTCGAGGCGACGAATGTGAGCCTGGAAGAATATCTCAAGTCCAAAGGAGTAACGGATCTTTACGTCACGGGACTTGCAACAGACTACTGCGTGCGCGCATCGGTGCTCGACGCCGTGAGAAGAGGATTTCTGACGTATGTCGTGACGGATGCCGTCGCTGCCGTCGATGTGAACCCGGATGACGGGCGGAGAGCGTTGGAGGAAATGGCAGCCGCC
>DMMN01000037.1 GCA_003453835.1 Bacteroidota bacterium
GAAGTCGAAGTGCATCGGAAGCCACACGTTTCGATCCTGACGAGCGGAAATGAACTGCTGGATCTCGATGAGCCGCTTGCCCCGGGGAAAATACGCAACAGCAATGCATACGCTCTCCGTGAGCTCGTTCAGGAAACCGGATGCGAGGCAGTAAGCCTCGAACGGTCGCGGGACGAGGAATCGGAGTTGCGCAGGAAGATGTCAGAAGGCTTGAGATATGATGCGCTCATCACCTCCGGTGGAGTTTCTGTGGGGAAGCACGACATTGTTTTGAAAACCCTGGAGGCGGTGGGTGTCGAGATACGATTCTGGAAAGTCAACATAAAACCCGGGAAGCCGTTTGCGTTCGGGGTGTACGCGAATCCCGCGGGCGGCGGTCTCGTTCCGGTGTTTGCTTTGCCTGGAAATCCTGTGTCTACCGTCGTGACTTTTCTGCAATTGGTGCGACCGGCACTTCAGAAGATGATGGGCGCCGGGCCCGTGTCTTTTCCGGCCCTGCGAGCAACGCTGGAGCATGACATTGCGAAAAGAGATTCGAAGCGCCACTTCAATCGAGGCATCCTCAGAGGCGAAAACGGCCGTCTATTTGTTCGTGCAACGAGGTCGCAAAGCTCCGGAGTCCTTTCTTCACTCGTGGACGCGAATTGTCTGTTCATCGTGCCTGAGGATCGGATGGATCCGAAGGCCGGCGATGAAGTTGAAGTTGAGCTCCTCTGAGATTTTCTCATGAAAGTAACAATGCGTTTGTTTTCGATTGCCAAAGATCTCGCCGGTTTCGACGCGCGGGAGATCGAGTTGCCGGAGGGCGCGCGAGCGGCGGATGTCTTTGTCGTCCTGAACGCCGTAAGCACCAGCTTCGAGGATTGGCGGCCGAGTCTGATGCTGGCTGTCAATCGGGAATATGTTTCCAGCGAACACCCGTTGAAGAACGGTGACGAAGTGGCGGTGATCCCGCCGGTGAGCGGAGGGTAAGGGTCCGTGATTCAACAGCAACCTCTTCGGAGGCCACCGTGGTTCAGATAACGAGCGAGAAGATTGACGTGCAGGCGGCAGTGGAATCGGTGACGACTCCGGAGTCCGGAGGGATCGATCTCTTCATCGGGACGACACGGAATCATTCGAAGAACCGCGCTGTTGCATGGTTGGAGTACGAAGCCTACGAGTCGATGGCGCTGAAGATGATGGAGCGACTCGAAGAGGAAGCGCGCAGCCGGTGGCCGATCAGCAAAGCGGTGCTCATTCATAGAATCGGCAGGGTTGACATCGGCGAGGCGAGCGTTGTCATTGCGGTCTCTTCGGCGCATCGCAAAGAAGCTTTCGAGGCGTGCAGATTCCTCATCGACAAGCTGAAGCAAGTCGTGCCGATTTGGAAACGAGAGTTCTTCGCCGACGGCACAGTCGAATGGTCGCGGCAGTATCATGCAGAAGAAGGAACGACAGAGACACTTTGATCGACACCCAATCCACACCACTTCCCCGACAAGCGGCGGTCCTTCAGGATGATTCCGGCCGCGTCATCAACAACTTGCGCATCTCGGTCACCGACCGCTGCAATTTCCGCTGTCGCTATTGCATGCCGGAAGAAGGCATGGTGTGGATGGAGAAATCCGAGCTGTTGAGCTTTGAAGAAATCGTGCGAGTCGCGTCTCTGTTCGCTCAGTTGGGGATCAGCAAGATTCGGTTGACGGGAGGAGAGCCGTTGATGCGGAAGGATCTCCGACTGCTTGTCGCGAAGCTCGTCCATCTTCAAGGGATCAGAGATCTTGCGCTGACGACGAACGGATTCTTCCTACTCGACCAGGCTCTCGATTTGTATAATGCCGGTCTCCGGCGGATCAACGTCAGCCTCGATTCACTCGATCAAGTCAAATTCAATCACATGACGCGGCGAGATTATTACGAAAGAGTGTGGAGGGGCCTCGATGCGGCCGAGACGCTTGGCTTTGGTCCCATCAAAATCAACGTCGTGCTGATCCGCGGCATCAACGAGGGGGAGATCGGGAAGTTTGCAACCCTTGCTCGCGCAAGGCCGTTCATTGTTCGCTTCATCGAATTCATGCCAATCGGCGCTGATGACGGATGGACAACGGAGAAGGTGGTGACGACACGCGAAATTCTTCAGACCATTGAACGAGAGACGGGAATGAGATTGCTGGAGGTTGAGCGGCACGGGAATCAGCCCGCTGACCGGTATCGATTCGAGGATGGGCGCGGGGAAATCGGGTTCATCAGCTCCGTCAGCGAGCCATTCTGCGAGAGCTGCAATCGTATTCGCATTACGTCGGACGGGAAGCTGCGTACGTGCCTGTTCTCCCTCGAGGAGACCGACCTGAAGCGGATGGTGAGGGGCGGTGCGCGGGACGAAGAAATCCTGCAGACCATTCAACAGGCAGTCTGGAAGAAAGAGCCTGGACATCTCATCAACCGGCCGGAATTTGTCCGCCCCGGCCGCACCATGTCACAGATAGGCGGCTGAACCATCAATCCTACTTTCACCTTAACGGAGATTCCAAAAGCGAGAAAGGAGCCTCTATGAAGCTGTCACTCGTGTTGGCTTTGATGCTGCTGCCTGCCTGCAACCAAGACCGACCTCAACAAGAGGTTCCCGGTCCGACGGTCGCAGAGGATGAGGCCCACATCTCCCAAATGGTCGCATCGTTCCACGCATCGTTGGGGAAAGCCTTGAGAGGTGGAGGAATCGACACAGATAGCCTGGTCGATGCGTACTTCGACAAAGACATCTACTACGTCACCCCGTGGGGTTGGACGGAGCCCCTCGACTCAACGAAATCCCGTTTTCGCAAGGCCCTCGGTCGAATCAAGGACTACGATAACAAAGTGGAGTTTCAGCAAGCGAAGGCGTACGGCGACGGTGCCTATGCCTCGTTCATCCTCAGGCAGAATTCCACAATCGATGGTCAGTTGCTGGAAGAGTATCTGCCAACTACCTGGATTCTCGAGCGCCGGGGCACTTCGTGGAAGATCGTGCGCGCACACCGCTCGACCGACTACGAGACGTTCCAACAGTACATTGCTCTTCAGAAGAAGCGGGAAGGATCGAAGTAGCTGCTGTTGAAGAGAACTGTTTGATGCGTGGCGTGAGAGTGCCGACCTCGTCAGATGCGTACGGTAATGCATGTAGCGTTGGCTGATATGAGGAGTTGTCTGTATTCAGGGGAGATGAGCTTCCACCACATCCGCGCCTGCTGACGTCGTTTGGCCGGACATCGCAAGCTCCCTTTCCTCCGCCCTCCTAAAGGGGACCTCGTCAACAAACATTCACCCCGTGATGTGTGAAGCCACAGGAGTTGGGCATGGGACTGTTCGAGAAGAAAACTACCGTTGGTGGGATCAACGCCTTCGGCAAGCCGAAGCTGCCGCCCGGACAAACCGCGACTGAGAAATTCCCGGTACTCACCTACGGGGAAACTCCCAAAATCTCCAAAGAGGAGTGGCGATTCATCGTCTGGGGTCTCGTGGAGCAGGAGAGGGATTGGACGTGGAGTGAGTTTTTGAAGCTACCGCAGACAATCCTGCGGGCAGATTTTCATTGCGTTACTCACTGGAGTCGTTTCGGAGACGAATGGGGAGGCGTGCTCTTCAGGGATCTCATCAGGCACATCAAACTCAAGCCGGAAGCCAAGCACGTGATACAGCACGCGTACGGTGGATACACAACCAACCTGCCACTTCAACGGATGATCGATGAGGACGTGCTCTTCGCCCATACATTCAACGGAGAACCGTTGCCCGAGGAGCATGGCGGGCCGATGCGCGTGTTTACACCACGACGCTATGCATGGAAGGGAGCAAAGTGGATACACGGGCTTGAGTTTCTGGCAAACGACAAGCCCGGCTTCTGGGAAGTGAATGGATACAGCAACACCGCCGATCCATGGAAGGAAGAACGGTTCTGGTAGAGAATTTCGTCTCGAACGAGAGGCAACGTAGAATGTCTTCAAAGCGAAATGGAACACCGACGATTCATCGCTTCGTGCGGATGGCTGTTTTCCTCGCCGGATCCATCTATCTTGTTTCCTGCTCGTCATCCAGGCGAAGCATCGGAAGGCAGGCCGACAGCATTCCCCCAGGCACCTGTCGCGTCTCCGTCACCGTCATCTCGATCGATACAACACGATCCGCTTCAAGTTCAAACGATCCATGCTCAAAAGCGCCCTGCAATGCGACAGTGCGCATCGACAACGTTATCGGATATGGATCGGCGTTTCCAAAACCGCTCGCACGAGGTGCAACGATTGTCGTAACGTTCGCCTACACCGTAGCTCCGACAAAAGATTTGTTGCCACGTCTAGGTAAGGCATATCCCGGAGTCCGGATCGGCACAACGCTCGAAGCCGATATTCACTCAGAAATGAGGCTCTCGCTGGGCGGCCGCGAAAACTTCTCGTTCATAATCTACGGTTACAGCATCCACTAACTGATCTCACCTACACCACAGGGAGGCAATTCAGCTCGATGAAAACAAAACGATTTCTTCTGGCCGCGGTGAGCTGCGGCATGGCACTCTACTTCATCGTCCTTTCGATGAAACAGCCCGCCATTGAAAAGCGGCTTCAGTTCGACGAGGCCGCCGTCGGCTCGGACGACGATCCGCAGGCGAGATGGAAGTACGAATTCAAAAGGCTGCGGGATCCCGCTACAGGTCGCATCCCTGAGGATGTTCGCGAGAAGGAGGTGGCGTTTGCCTCCACACTTCCAACGAAAGAAGCCATGCTTCTAACGAAGCGAGCTCAATCGCAGAGGACGTATGCGGGACAGTTGCTCTCATGGAGCGCGCGAGGACCGTACAACGTCGGCGGACGGACGAGAGCGCTCGCAATTGACGCAAGCAATGAGACTATCATGCTTGCAGGTGGGGCTTCTGGAGGCATGTGGCGTTCCACAAACGGGGGTTCGACCTGGACGCGGACGACCAGTCTCGCCTTCATCACTCAAAGTGTCACGTGTCTTGCGCAAGACACGCGGTCGGGAAAAACCGGAACGTGGTACTATGGCACAGGAGAATTCTCCGGTGGGAGCGCACGCGGCGGAGGAGACGACGCGTCGTACAGCGGAGACGGGATCTACAAATCCTCCAACGGCGGCTTGACCTGGAACATCCTCTCCGTCACTTCCTCCGGAAGGCCGCAGCAGTTTGACAACTTCTTCGACTACATCTGGAACATCGCGATCGATCCCAGCAATTCCGTTCAAGACGAAGTGTACGCCGCCACCTACGGCGTCGTCTGGAGAAGCACGAACGGCGGCACGACGTGGACCGTCGCACGCGGGACGCAATCATCACCTTTCTCTTCCCTCGTCGATGTCGCAGTAACATCAAGCGGCGTCGTCTATGCCACGCTCAGCAGCGGCGGTTCGCACCAAGGAATTTGGCGCTCGACTGACGGTGCAGCATGGACGCAGATTACTCCCACAGGATGGCCGTCAAGCTACAGAAGGATCGTCATCGGAACAGCCTCATCAAACCAGAACGTGGTGTATTTCCTTGCTGAAACCCCGAGCAGCGGCACGAACAACCATAGTCTGTGGAAGTACACATATCAGTCAGGTGACGGGTCTGGATCCGGCGGCCAGTGGGTCGACCTTTCCGCAAACATCCCGATGTTTGGCGATCCGGTCGGCAACTTCGATTCACAGAATTCCTACGATCTTGTGATCAAGGTGAAACCGGATAACGAGAACGTGGTCGTCATCGGCGGCACCAATCTCTATCGCTCAACGGATGGATTCGCGACGAGGGGGAACACCGATTGGATAGGAGGATACGCAACCGCAAACAACATCTCTCAGTATGCCAATCAGCATCCCGACCAACACTCTTTTGTCTTCCTTCCATCCAACCCCAATGTCGCGTTTTCCGGCCATGACGGTGGCGTGAGCAAGACGACAAACATTCTCTCTTCACAGGTGACCTGGAGTTCGTTGAACAACGGGTACTACACGACCCAGTTCTACACCATCGCCGTGGATCATGGAACGAGCGGGAACAACATCCTCATCGGTGGATTACAGGATAACGGCACATGGTTCTCGAACACGGCGAGCTCGACGAACGCGTGGGCCGAGGTCGGCTCCGGTGATGGATCTTTCTGCGGGATCGCCGACGGGCGATCGTTCTATCTGTATTCCGTACAGAACGGAAAGATGTACCGATCAATCCTGAATGACAACGGTGTCGAGAGTTCATGGACGAGGGTCGATCCGACCGGTGCCACAGGATATCTCTTCATCAATCCGTTTGTGCTCGATCCCAACGATAGCAAGGTTATCTACGTCGCAGGCGGCGATCGTTTGTGGCGCAACTCCGACATCACGGCGATTCCGGCTTTCTCCAATAACACTTCAAGCGTGAATTGGACTCAACTTTCGAATTCTACTGTCCCCGGAGCTACGGTGACTGCGCTCGGCATTTCGAAAGTGACGGCCAATCGATTGTATTACGGAACGGACAACGGCGGCGTGTATCGGTTGGATGGCGCGAACTCCGGCGATCCCTCGCCCGTCGACGTGGGGACAGGGAAAGGACTTCCATCGGGCGCCTATGTGAGTTGCATCGCCGTTGACCCGACCGACTTCGACAGGGCGATGATTGTGTTCTCAAACTACAATGTGCAGAGCCTCTTCTTCACGACGAATGGNNACGAACTGGTCGGCGGTTGCCGGGAATCTCGAACAGCTTGCCGACGGAACCGGAAACGGCCCATCGTGTCGATGGGCGTCGATTCTGCCTGTCGGTGGAACGACGACGTACTTCGTCGGAACGAGCACCGGCCTGTATTCGACGTCGACGTTGAACGGAAGCTCCACCGTGTGGTCGCAGGAAGGGGCAACCACGATCGGCAGCGTGGTCGTCGATATGATTGTTAGCAGGCAGGCGGACGGACTCGTCGTGGCGGCCACGCACGCGAACGGCGCGTTCAGTGCAACAGTGGGAGCAACGTTGGCCGCACCGAATCTGAATTCCCCGGCAAACGGTGCGACGAACGTCGCTACGAACACATCTCTGAGTTGGGATGCCGTGAGTTCGGCGACGTCCTATACTGTGCAGGTCTCCACGAGCTCAAACTTCTCATCGCTCGTAGTGAACCAGTCCGGCATCACCGGCACTTCATACTCGCCGACCGGTCTTTCGGGAGGAACCACGTACCACTGGCGCGTGAGTGCCGAGAATACGACGGGCACGAGCGGATTTTCCACGGCGCGAAGCTTTACGACGGCCCTTGCACCCCCCTCACCCCCGACCCTCGCCGCCCCTGCGGATGGAGCGACGGGCGTGTCCACCAGCCTGATGTTAAGCTGGAATGGTGTGGCGGGCGCGACGAGCTACGCGGTTCAGGTTTCCCTCTTTTCGAACTTCGCGGCATTTGTCGTGAACCAATCCGGGTTAACGGGAACGACTTTCACGGCCTCAGGCCTTGCGAACGGCACGATCTACTTCTGGCGTGTCAGCGCGTCGAATCCGGGCGGTACCGGCGGATTCTCCTCAACGCGGACCTTCACGACGATCGTCGCGGCTCCAACCGCGCCAACGCTCGCCGCGCCGGCGAACGGAGCGACGGGCATTTCGACAAGTCCGACGCTGAGCTGGAACATGGCGCCCGGAGCGGATTCGTACACACTACAAATATCAGTGAGCTCGACGTTTGATTCGTTCCTCCTGAACCAGAGCGGGTTGACTTCCACGACGTTCAATGCAACCGGGTTGTCTAGCGGCACAACATACTTCTGGCGGGTGAGCGCAACGAACGCCGGGGGAACAAGTACGTTTTCCGCGGCTCGCAGCTTCACGACTTCCCCGGCATCTTCGGTCGAGCTCGTGGATGGTCTTTCTCCGAAAGATTTCAATCTTGCTCAGAACTACCCTAATCCCTTCAATCCCTCCACCAGTATCAGGTTCAGTCTGCCGAAGGAATCGTTCGTTCGAATAATGGTGCTCGACGCGGCGGGGAAGGTGGTCCGGCAACTTGTCCGTGAGGCGAAGTCGGCTGGGACATACCTCGTTCGGTGGGATGGTCGGGATGAGAACGGATCCGTAGTTGCATCGGGCGTCTACTTCTATCGGCTGGAAAGTCCCTACTACAATCGAACGATGAAGATGGTCCTTTTGAAATGAGGCGGGACGAGAAATCCGATATCTTCCTGCGGATTCAACGCCCCACGTTGAGACTCCCGATATCTCCCTGGGGATCCAATGCGAGATATCGGGATTCTAACAACGCGCGAGTTGAGAAACCCGATATCTTCCTGCGGATCCAACGCCCCACGTTGAGAATC
>DMMN01000122.1 GCA_003453835.1 Bacteroidota bacterium
AGGCCCCTGCGCGAACCCAACAACCGGTAGCTTCTCGGTTTCCCCGGTTCTCTTGAAGCGCTGACCGTACGTACCCTGGAGTGCCGCAACCGACAACAACACGAAGAGAATGAACCGTTTCATGTTCGTCCTTATTTCAACAAAGTCATTTTCTTGATGAGAACGGAGGAGCCCGTCCGGAGTCTGTAGAGATACATTCCGCTCGGGAGATTTTGGCCGGCATCGTCACGAGCGTCCCACACCATCATATAGCGACCGGGCTCTTGAGTGGCGAAGACCAGCGTTCTCACCTGTCGACCCAGCAGGTCAACGACCGTGAGGCTCACTACATCCGACCGGCTCAGATCGTATTCAATTCTCGTCTCCGGATTGAAAGGATTTGGATAATTCNNCCGGTTGGTATTTCAATTGAAAGCTATCGAATCGGAGAGATCCTTCCAGTATTCCGTTTCCGAGCCAGCTTCCGACGGGATCGTTTTCGAGATCCCATTCCACCAACCGCCAGCCGACCCAGTCGATCGTTGACCATTGACTCACCTCGTGGTTCGCCGTCGTGCCGTTCGGGAAGACGTCGACGCTGTCGTCAATCGCGAATCGGAACTGCGTTCCACTCCCATCACCNNCGAGGCGGACCGCCACTGAGGTATTCACGGAGCAACCAGTCTGTCGATTGCGTGCGCCAGTAGAAGCGCAGGAGAGCCGATCCTGTATTGGATGAGAGAGTCGGGAGGAAGAAAGAAGAAGCGTGCGAAAAGGTCGCGCTATCGAGCCCCGCGGTGGAACCGGATTGGCCGGATTGAAACCAGTTCCCGACACCGCTGTTGAAATCATCGACCACCGTGTACTGGAATGTCGTTGGCGCAATCGAAAATTCCCACACAAGTGGCGATGTCGTCGGAATGGGGTTTCCATTCTGATCAGCCACGCCGCTGATCCGTATCTGGTACGACTTTCCCGGCGTAAAACCCAAAGGTAGGTAGAGATTAATGGCGCCGCGGCCATTTGCTTGGGAGTATTGAAGAGTCTTCTGCAAAACCGAGCCGCCGATCTCCTGAATGGCGACATTGTTGAAGTTGGCCNNGCGACCGTTCGCCTGAGAGTACTGAAGAGTCTTCTGCAAAACCGGGCCCCCGATTTCTCGGATGGCGACATTGGTAGCATTGACCGTTGCAGAATCGAGCGGTTCGTCAAAGGTGATATTAATGATATGATTTGGAGCTCCGACGATGGCTCCTGCAGCGGGAAACGCTCGGAATATCTCGGGTGGTGTCACGTCGGCGCTTCGCGTTCTAAACGTAATCACCAAACTATCTCCGGCAACTCCATCCCCATTTCCGTCGAAGGAATGATTGTAGAGATCGCGCACTTGTCCGCCCACGACAAACCGGTAAGTCGTGTCCATGATGAGGATGGACAGCGGTTTGAAGAGGAGCGAACGGTCACCGGTAGACCACGAAAACGTGGCGGTAACTTTTAATCCGGAGGGATCAAGAAGAAAAATGTTGCTTTCCGCCGAAGCACGGTGGACAGGCCTGCTGAACGAGAGCTGAAGTGTTGCATTGGGCAGAATGCCGGTAGCGTTCTGCGGCGGATAGCTCGTGAGCACTCTCGGGGGGAGCTTCGAAACAAGTTTCACGTCCTGAAACGTGAAGAAGGAGTCGATGACACTCACCTGAAAAGTCGTATCGCCGTACGCCGGATGAGTGGCAGTAACGCTTTGAAGTCCCGCGGGCAATGCCTCAAAGTAATAGAAGCCGTTCCCGAGCGTCGTGTCGCCGCTCGCGTATGGTCTGAAGGTATCCTCGTACGTATTCGTCCTGTAGATCCTCGAGCCGGTGCTTACCGTGGCGCCGTTGACGGATGCGCCGCTTTCGAGATCCGAGAGAACTCCAAGGAGAGTTCTGACGGCAGGCCGGGGCACGCGATAGTGCTCCAATATCGACATCCAGATCGCTCTTGCTTCCGTTCGTTTCGACTCGAAATTCATATTGAGAAGGTTTTGACGCGGGTTGGTGTGGAAGCCGCCTTCGGAGAGAGTGCTTGGGACATTCGATTTGAAGACACCTAATCCAGATTGGCCATAATTTGTGCCAAACTGCGTGCCGAACGTCCTGTCGCCATAGACGCCGCGAGTTCCGATTCGGTAGACGCGTGACATCAGATCGGACATCCAATTGCCCATCGAAATCGTCGTGTTGCCGTAAATGGATTGGCAGATCTTACCGGAGGTCGTGGCGCAATTGTCGGGAATGAGCATCAGAATCGAATTCGTCGGGGAACCCATGGAGGAGGCATCACTATGAATGGAGTGAAACCACTTGTTTGGGTGGGCGAGGTTCTGGGCGATCACTGCGCGCTGACTAACACTGATGCTGAGCTGTCGGTCTGACCGTGTCACGTGGACCGTGTCTGCATTGGAGAGCCTCAAGAACTCTCGCAGATGCAGCGCAACATCAAGAACTTTGTATGCCTCGGAATAGCCATAGATGCCTACGTTTTCATTCTGGCTATGGCCGGGATCGATGATGAACGCAATGCCGGAAAGATCGGTGCGGGGTTGTGAAGATGCAACGGTCTTGATCGACCCATAAAAAAGAAGCAGGCAAAGAAACCTCCAAGCCATACGTCCCTTTCCGATAGAACAGGATATTGAAACATGTCGGCGGAAACTCCACGGATCAATTAACGGAAACTTGGCGAGGGATGCAACGGTTTTTGCCTTCTCCGAAGGAGGAGCCAAGCTG
>DMMN01000315.1 GCA_003453835.1 Bacteroidota bacterium
TTACGAACTTTTTGAGCATAGTCCAATCCGTAGCCGATGACAAATTCCGGTGGGATCTCAAAGCCGACATAGTCTATCGGAAAGCTGACCTTTGCAACGCTCTTTTTCAAGAGGAGCGTCACAACCCGGAAGGAGGCGGGGCTCTCCTTCATCACGAGTCTCTTCATGAAATCTATGGAGAGTCCCGAATCGACGATGTCTTCGACGACGATGATATCCCTCCCGGCAACCTGGCAATTGAGGTCTTTGAGCAACTTTACTTGTCCCGAGGAGATCTTCGCGTCGCCGTAGCTTGAGAGTTTCAAGAAGTCTACTTCGCAATCAACCGTGATGTCACGCACCAGATCGGAGAAGAAGATGAACGAGCCGTTCAGGATGCCGATGAAGATCGGGACCTTGCCAAAGTAGTCCTCGTTGATCTGCGTCGCGAGCTCTTTCACCCGCGAACGGATTTGATCTTCACTCAGATACAGCGTGAAGCGATCACCGTTGATCATCATATCGTCAGCCATAAGCCCCAGACGTAGTTAGTGCAAGGGTGTTGTAGGATTGTATTGAAGCCTGATGACGGCGCGCGTCTGCGGAGTCACCTTGAATCGATCATCCAGCCGATGCCCACAGATCCACACGATTGATCCGGCGCTTACAAGAACCGGGATCTGAGATTTCTCGAACACCGGGACCTTTTCGTCCGTGAAAAAGTCGCTCAATTTCTTTCGTGCCGGCGTTCCCAGCGGCATGAACCAATCCCCATCCTCCCACATGCGGAGCAAGAGCTCTTTCCCCAGGCGGTCCGCATCAACGTATTCTAAATTGACGGAAGGCTCAAACGACTCCGGTGGAGGGAGCGCGTGACTCAGTGAAAACTGGAATGCCGGAAAGGAGTAGACTTCTCCCGGCGAAACCGTTTCCCGGAACACCCCGCTCTCCTCTTGCACGACAAAAACAAGCGCATCGCGATCCCTGTATGCGGCGGTCGAATGGGAAAGTTGCACGGAGCGACCCGTCGGTCGGGTGCAAAGATCCAAAACCGCTTTCACCTTCTCTGCCTGAGGCTCGATGTTCGAGCCCCTCAGAACTCTCAGGACGATCTCCTCTTGCAGGTAGAGGGGCTCNNTTACGATCATCCCGGCCGCAGATCGAGTCCCATCGCATGTCAACCTCCGCCTCGATTCGATCAAGAAGCTGACGCATAAGAAGAGCCACCCGATTCAGCGGACCCACGACATCCGGATGACCCTCCGATGCAAGCAACGGGAAGATCTTCCGGCGAATGTAGTTTCGCCTGTACTCGAGCGAATCGTTGGATGAGTCTGTGCGATACTCGAGCCGATTGTCGGAAGCGTATGCTTCAATCTCAGAGCGGCGCGCGAACAGCAGCGGGCGGATGACCTTCCCCGTTTTTCGCTGAATCGGAATGCCCGCCAAACCCCGGACGCCCGCGCCGCGCAGAGCGTTGAGGAGCACCGTTTCCGCATTGTCATCGGCATGATGGGCCGTGGCTACGGCCGTCGCTTCAATTCTCGTTCGAACGTCTTCAAAGAACCGGTAGCGTAAATCCCGTGCAGCCACTTGCTTGGACAGATGGTACGTGTGAGTGTGCCCGAGGGTGTCTACCCGACTGCAATAGAAGGGGATCTTCCACAATGCCGCAAGGTTCATAACGAATCGCTCATCTCCGTCCGATTCCTCACCTCGAAGCTGGTGGTTCACGTGGGCGATGGCCAGCGTCAAATCCCATCGCTCGCGCAAACCCACGAAAAGACGAGCCATCACCGTTGAATCAACTCCGCCGCTGACGGCCAGGATCAGAGAATCCCCCCGACTCACCAGCGAACTTGCGGGTAGGAAATCCTCAAACCTGCGTTCCAGCTCTTGCGCTTCCTTGCTCAATGCGGTGTCTCCATACAAAAAATCTTGATCCCAACGGTGTTAGGATCAAGAATTCTTGTGAAGGGTTTGTAGCGGGGGAGGGATTCGAANNCTAACCGACTGAGCTACCCCGCCACGAGAAACATGGAACCGATATCGGAGGGCAGATTAGCATGGAGATAGGAAGGCTCTCTCCACCATCGGGCGTCCGTTCGGGCCTCTAGAAAATAAAAATTGACCGAAAAAAGGTCAATGTTCGTGGTGAGTCTGATTTCAGGCACCGAAAAGATACTCGATTCATGACAGAAAATCAAGGACTAATTCGGGACGACCGATCCCGGTTGATTCTCAGTCATGCTATCCAGCCGCGGGCAGTGGCATCTACACTCCGCGTAGCCAATCATAATTCAATTGGATGGTGGTGGAGTAAGGGTCGAAGCAGAAAGTGCGTTCGAATGCTGCGAAAGACTTGAGCTTCTGGAGTGGTGTCTTCCCGCCAAGCGAGGGAAGCGAGCGGTGGTTATTGTGGAAGAAGAGATAATTCACAAGTTCACGAAAGAGCTTCTGCTCCGACGGCTTATCGACGAATCCTTCGAAGACTCCACCATAGGTCAACCGCGAGAGCATCGAGAGAACTTCGTCCCGTGCAGGACTATAGGCGATGGTGTGTTGGATGTCTCGAATCACGCTTTCGACCGTAAACCTGTGTTGCATCTGGTGGATGGCGGGATTTGTAAAGGGTAGTTCCGCTTTCGTTCGAACTTCCAGGATTCGGAACGGGAATTTCTCGCGGACGAAATCGAGGAAATCGACGCCGGAGGCGATCGTCATCGTAAAGTACATTCGAGAGACCTGCAAATGCGTGCAGACATCAATGGCAGAATACAGAACGGGTTCCGTACCGTCTATCTTCGATGTCAGCCCCTTCTTGGTCACGTAGACGACAGACCCCGGCCGAGGCGCAATTCCCTCTAACGAGTGGACGATCTGATTAAGATGAAGTACGCCTATCCCGCTCAGAATCGACCAGATGTCTGTATTTGACTGAGCCGGTTTCGCAGAAAGATCTGCATTGACATCCCTGGATGCGATCGTTGCCATTTCCCTTACCCTCCGTTCTGGNNTTTTTTTCGATGAAAACGAGGACATCTAATGAGTCATTAAATTCACAAGACGCTCGCTGAATGCGCCGGGTGTAGATTCTACAATATTCGTTTCGTGAGCGATAAACGACCTTCATTTGCCGCTCGCCTTGATTTTCCATAACCCTATAGATATATTGGCCTATCATTTTTTTCGTGCCG
>DMMN01000387.1 GCA_003453835.1 Bacteroidota bacterium
AAAGAACACCCCCCTTGCGCCAAAGGCGCATGCGCCTCTGGAGGACGTTCCTCGTGAGAGTCCGCCAGTCCCCCGACTTTGTCGAGGCTCGTCTGTTCGGCCAAGTAGAACAGACGGCTGACGGAGTCTGACGACCCTCTTACGTCCCACCTGCCTACACAAACGAGGGGACGCTTTACGCTCTTTTTTTGCACGCCTTAGATCTCTCCTCCCTGCGGGCCATCGCAGCGGAGAGAAATCTGGAGTGTGCTATTCTGGTCTTGCCAGTCTCGTGCACTCTCACGGACGAAAGGACGTTCGTGTAATAGTCCGGTAGGCTCGCGAAGTGATGTGCATTCGCGGAGACCCCGTCGCCGCTTGCGGATTCTCCCAGGCTTGCCTATATTCTCTCGGCTTCGCAAATCTCTGCATGAGAGGACTTGCCATGAATCTACAATCGTTCCCACTGCGGAAGTACTTGAACAAGAAAGTCACAATCCCCGTTGCCATCGCTCTTCTTATCATCCTCGTGACGATTCTTTCAACCGGGCCGGATTCGGAGGCGCTGGCGACATCGGAGGCGAAACGCGGAGAGTTCGCCGTCAGCATCACGGTCGCCGGCGAAGTTCGTTCGGCGAACTCCTTCACGCTCACCGTGCCGCGCACCCGATACGGGACCGTTCAGATCACCTATTTGATTCCGGAAGGAACGACCGTCAAAGCCGGTGACATCGTCGTCCGGTTCGCCACGACGGAAGTCGATAAGAATATCGCCGACAAAGAATTCGAGCTGAGCACCTTTCGCGCAGATTTCGAGAAGCTCAAAGCGGACCAGGAGTCGCAAATGTCCGATCTCGAGGCTCAGCTCAAAAACTCCGAGCTTGCCTTCGAGCAGTCGAAACTACAAGTCGAGAAAATGAAGTTCGAAGCAGAGGTCCTTCGAAAGGACGCGGAGATCAACAAGGAGAAGGGTCGCATCTCGCACGAGCAGGCCAGAAAGAAGATCGAATCGAAGAAGATCATCGATAAATCCGACCAACAGAAGATCCTTCTCAAGATCAAGCAGACCGAGTCCGACCTTGCCAGGGCGAAGATTGACAAAGAGCAGTTGACCCTCAAAGCCCCCATGCCGGGACTCGTGGTCTATGAAATGAACTGGAACACCGGGCGAAAGATCTCCGTCGGCGATTCCCCGTGGCAGGCCATGGCCCTCGTAAGTCTCCCCGATCTCTCGAAGATGCAGGTGATCACGAGCGTGAACGAAGTTGACGTGAGCAAAGTGAAAAAGGCGCAGCGCTCGAAAGTGAAGCTCGACGCGTTTCCCGACAAGGAATTTCTTGCCAGCGTCACCTCTGTCGGAACCATCGGCCAGCAGCGCGATCGCACGAGCGCCATCAAAACCTTCGAAGTGATCCTGGATATCGAAGGCATCGATCCGATTTTGAAGCCCGGCATGACGACAAGCAATGAGATCGTGATGGAAACCATTCCGGATGCGATTTTCATTCCGCTTGAGTCGGTCTTTGAAAAGGAGGGGAAGATCGTCGTCTACAAGATGAACGGCTCGAGCGCCGAGCCGCAAGACGTTCAGGTTGGCGCCAAGAACGGAAACTTCGTCGTGATCAAAGAGGGATTGAAGGAGGGGGAACGCGTCACGCTGCGAGATCCCACCCTGAAGACATCCCCCACCTCCAGGGAAGCCTCAAACAAGGAAGCGAAGTTGTGAGACTGGATGAAAACGTCTTTATCGGACTAAGTGGGTTGCTCGCCCATAAGCTCCGCTCGGTGCTGACGGCATTGGGGATCATCTTCGGAGTGGCCGCCGTTATTGCCATGCTCTCTATCGGTGAAGGCGCACGACAGGAGGCGCTGGAGCAGATCTCCCTGATGGGCGTTCACAACGTCATCATTCGCGCGAAGGAGCCGACTCAGCAGAGCTTCGGAAAGGCAAAGGCGAATTTCTCGCCAGGCCTGGAGCTTCGCGACGGAGCGGCGATTCGGGAAGTCTGTTCGTTCGTGCAATCCGTCATCCCTCAGTGGGAGAAATCCACCGCGGCTCAGTACAGAAGCGAGCGCAAGGACGTCAAGCTGATCGGGACCACACCGGATTTCGTCGACGTGTTCAACTATCAGTTGAGTGCCGGGAGGTTCATTCAGCAGGCGCACCTTGAGCGCCAGGATAACGTTTGCGTGCTCGGAAGCGACGCGAAGGATCAGCTCTTTCAGTTCGAGAATCCCGTCGGTAAACAGATCAAGCTCGACAACCAGTGGTTTACCGTGATCGGCGTGATGGGTGAGCGGTTGGACCCGAAGAAGAAAATCGAGAACCTGAAGATCCGCAATCTCAACATGGACGTGTACATCCCGATCACAACAGCCCAATACAAGATGGAACGGTTCAAGGGGGGCGGAACGGGGGGTGGTGCTATCTTCTTCGGCGCCGGCATCCGTGTCTTTTCTTCCGGGAACCAGACACCGGTCCCCAAGAATCTCCTCGACCAGATGACCGTCAAGCTGAAACCCGACATCGAGATCGACGAAGCAACGGCCGTTATCCGGAAGATCCTCGCGCGGCGTCACTTCGGGATTGATGATTACGAAGTGATCGTTCCAGAAGCCCTCGTGCAGCAGAGCCAGCAGACACAGAAGATCTTCAACATCGTGATGGGGGCGATCGCGGGGATCTCGCTGCTCGTGGGTGGCATCGGGATCATGAACATC
>DMMN01000192.1 GCA_003453835.1 Bacteroidota bacterium
TCCTTTTGGCGGAGTTCCTGATGCAGCGGATACCTGCAGCACGTATCCGGTTGAGAGTGCCAGTTTCTCCGAAAGCAACCGACCGATTCCCATCAGTTCCGCGTTCGACGGCTCGACAAAGATGGAAGCGTTTGATGATAACACGAATGAGCCGTCCGTCTGAGTGAGAGATGTCGGACGGGGGATAATGCTGGTGAGAGAAAAGGACGGCGGGGGATCCGGACGNNAGAGCCCAGGATGAGTGTCAACGCGAGCAGCGAACACTCCTTCGCAAGGCATTTACTCTGGCTGGAGGTCGATGACGGGGGCTTGTCTGGGATGGAACGGCCTCGCTTTCCGAACACCATTTAGGACGTCACCAAAGGGACAAGTGAGCTGCGGTCGACCGGTGCTCACGGAAAATAGTCCGGGTAGAGTTTCTTCGCGCAATCGGGGCAGATACCGTGACTGAAGTGGGCCGGTGTTCGCTCCTGGATGTACTTCTCGAGATTCGTCCAAAAGCCATGGTCGTCGCGGATCTTCTTGCAGTTTGAGCAGATGGGGACAAGACCACTTAGTGTCTTGATATCGACAATGGCTTGTTGCAGTTCATCGATCAGTTTCTCGCGCTCAGCCTCCGCACGCCTTCGCTCCGTAACATCGCGGTCGATACCGATTGTGTAGGTCTTTCCCTGCAATTTGATCGGGACTGCCGTGTACTCGATGATGTTGTCTTTTCCATCGGGCCGGAACCATGTAAACGAGCCGCGAAACGTCACTACCTGCTCGATGGAGGTTGTGTTGTCCTCACTCAGGGACTTCGCCATGCCCTCCGTTGTTCCGATTCGTAACAGCTCTTCCCGGCTCCGGCCGGCCATCTCGGCGTAGCGCGCGTTACACTCCACGAGTCGGCGTTTGCCCGGATCGTCGGCTTCCTCAAAGAGACTGATGCCGTCGTACGCATTCTCGAATACAAGTCGAAACTTCTCAACGGATTCCCGGACGGCTTCTTGCATCCGTTTCTCTTGGGTGATATCACGGCTAATGCCGACGATGCCTGTCACCGTCCCGTCACTCGCTACAATTGGGATCTTGCTCGTGAGATGCCAACGTTCCTCATTGATATCCTTGTGAAGTGAGATCTCCTCCCTACCCAGCAAAGCCTTTCCGGATTGAATGATCTCCATCTCATCGGCGTGATAACTCTCGGCCATCTCGCGCGGGTGAAAATCAAATGTCGTCTTTCCAAGCACATCCTCCTGCCGTTCCATTCCCATCGATTTCAAGTGAGCGCGATTGTTGAGGATGTACTCCCCTTTCGAATTCTTGAAATAGATCGGGTCAGGAAGATTGTCAACCAGGATTCGGAGTAGGCTGCGTTCGCGTTGGATTGATTCTTCGACCTGTTTTCGATCCGTAATATCCGCATACGTCCCTAAGACTCCGATGACTTTCCCCTCCCGGTCATGGAGAGGTACTTTACTCGTCTGCAGCCAGAGCCGGCCTCCATCCGGCTTGCTCTGTGGCTCCTCGAAGTTGAGTTTTGGCCTCCCCGATTTCATCACCGCCGCATCATCATCCCGATAGATGTGAGCCACTTCCTTCCAACCGAGCTCAAAATCGTTCTTCCCGACAATGAGATCGGGATCATCAACACCTGCATCTTTCGCGAACGCCTTGTTGCAGCCGAGGTAAACAAAATTATGATCCTTCCAGAAGACGCGCTGCGGGATGGTGTCCAGCACAAGCTGCAACATGCGCTGAGATTCGTGAAGCTTCTCTTTCGTCTTCCGATGGTCGGCTTCTTCTGCCTCCAATGCGGCGACTCGCAAGCGCAATTCGGAGAGGTCGCTCAGAAGTTCCGACTTACTCTTCTTTTCGTCGTCCATGAACTGCCCTCTATACTTTGCTATGATGTAACTGTCGACTCTGGTTCTTGTTCTCACCTATTGTCGTGAATGGAAACCTCAAGTGCAAGTCCGAACTCCTTCGACCCAAGAATTCTCACCCCACAGACCCGCCTTGCGAATTCGAGGCTGCCCGTTTCCTTCGGTGACGAAATCTTCGAATCTCCTTTTGCATTCAGAGTTCAGGGGACCGCAAGGGGCTACGCCATCATCACCTCGACAATATTGACCGATCCGGCAGCCTGCGGTAGAATCGGCTGAGTGGTCGGCTTTCCGTTTAGAAGAACCGACTTCACACCCTTCTGTGTTCCGTTCGGATTCTTGACGATGATCCTGAATGTTGCTCCACGCCATTTTCGCTGCACTTCAAAACCCGTCCATGCGCTCGGGATGCAGGGGTCAATGGTCAGTCCCTCAAAGGCCGGTCGGATGCCGAGGATCCACTTCGTCGCCGCAACATACGCCCACCCGCCGCTCCCCGTGAGCCATGGATGCCTTGCCCGGCCGAACGCCGAGTGATCCTTCCCCATGATGAATTGACAATAGGAGTACGGCTCGGCCCCGCGAACCTCGATCATATCATTCTGGTTGTACGGCAGAAGATCGTCATAGAGTCTCATCGCCAAGTCCCCCCTGCCGAGCTTACATTCGGCAATCATGGCCCAGGGATTCGGATGACTGAAAATGGCGCCGTTTTCTTTGATCCCCCGATAGACACGAGTGAGATACCCGATATCGTCGTTCGGCTCCGAGAATGTCGGCCATACGAGATGGACGCCGTACTTCGAAGCAAGATGTTTGTGAACGGCATTCATTGCTTTGAGCCCGCGGTCCGGCGATGCGGCATCGGAAAGAACCGCCCACGCGTTGCTTTCCAGAAAAATCTTCCCCGCCTCGTTTTCGTGCGACCCGATTTTGATTCCTTTCTTTGTGATCCCACGGATGTACCACTCGCCGTCCCAGAGTTCTTTCTCGCAAGCCTGCCTGACTCGCTCCGCCATTTCCGAGTAGTGCTTGACGTCCTCTGCTCGCTTCAGATACACCGCGGCTTCAATGAAAGCCCTCAAGGCCCAATGGTGCATAAAAGAAACCATGGCGCTCTCCCCACCTCCCAGGTTGAGGCAGTCGTTCCAATCGGCGCGCAGACCTTTGCAGATGCCGGTTGCTCCAATCTGCTCGGCGGAAAAATCAAGCGACCGCTTCATGTGCTCATACACCGTTCCTTCACCTCTATCGGCAAAAGGAATGATCTGGTCAAAGAACGACAGATCGCCGGTCTCTTTGACGAACTCACATATCGTCACCACGATCCACAGCGCGTCATCCGAGCACACATCTTCCATACCGTGGATGATATCGGCCGCGCTCGGAGTCGGCACGACGGTCGGCAGCTTGACTCCCGGAAGTTTGTTTTCTTTCGGCTTGAAGACGTCGGGATCGAACAGGTGCAGTCCGTACCCTTTGCTCACCTGACCATAAAGGAGCTCGATGATTCGTTCTCTGCATTTCTCAGGGTTGGTGTGCACGACTGCCATCACGTCTTGCGACGTATCCCGGTATCCTAAGCCGGTTCGTCCTCCCACTTCGATGAAGGAGGCAAACCGGGACCACACAACGCACGTCTCGGCCTGAAGCAGTGTCCACGTGTTGATCATCGTGTCCAAACCCGGATGGGGAGTCGAGCAACAGAAGATCGCCTGCTTCTTCCGCCAATAGTCCCGTAGCTTTTCGTAAGCATGATCAACCACCGTCGCGTCGGAATACTTCTTCTTGATCTCCTTCCCTTTCGAGCGTGGACCGACGCCCAGCATGAACACGAGTCGGGCTTCTTCGCCCGGGGCGAGAGACAGCCGCTTGTGCAGGGAGCCGCAGTGGTTGCCTCCGAGCTCCGAGCTGCCGGAACACCCGCCGCGCTCAACCGCGAGCGGGTTCGACTCCGTGCGGTAGGGGCCAAGAAAGCGGTCACGCACGCAATCGAAACCGTCCGGCTCAACGTCCGAGGTGAAGTAATGATACGTCCACGGCTCGTAGAAGAAATCGTACTCGATGACGCCTTCGTCATAGCTCGATCCGCTTGCGTAGAGCGACATCTGAAGATTCTGGTTGTCGATCTCGATGTGGTGATAAGAGAATTCAACGTAGGAGAAGACACTCAGCTTGCGAGGCCTCGTGCCGCAGTTCCGGAGCCGGACGTCCCACAATTCGACGTCGTCGTCCAACGGGATGAAAAGAAGTTGTTCGGCGTGGACATCCTGGTAGTCGCATGAGAACCTCGAGTATGAAAGGCCGTGCCGGCATTCGTACTTCGCAGCGCCCAGTTCTTTGCCGACCGGCTGCCAGGAGATGGACCAGAACTCGCCGGTCTCGTCATCGCGCACGTAGACGTAGTGCCCGGGTCGATCGAGCGGAACTCCGTTTTGCCGGAAGCGCGTGATCCGGTGATGCTCGGCTGTCTTATAGAACGAGTACCCTCCCGCGTTGTGGGAGATCACCGTGCAGAGATCCTTTACTCCAAGGTAGTTCGTCCAAGAGACGGGAACGTCGGGCCGGTTGATCACATATTCCTTATTCTGATCGTCGAAGTAGCCGTACTTCATACTGGATTACCTCTTCAGTGACAGGTGCGAATCGTGGCGCCTAGTAGTTCCGCTTCCCCCAGGTCCGTGATGCTTGCTTGTTGTTCCGCGTGCTTCATCACCAGTGAATCGTCATTGCATCCCTCTGTTCGCGGGGTTAGCGAAACGCGAGTGTATTGCGTCGAGCAGCGGAGTTTTCGCATCCGGCATGTAGTCTCCGGTGATCTCCCAGATGATCAACCCGGCAGCATTCTTGTCGAGCACATATTGGGCCTTCAGTCCGATGGACTCTTCATCGTCGTACGAAACGAGGGTCTTCCAGGTGTTGTGAACGAGGTAGGGAACCTTCGCTTTTTCATCCCAGAATCGCGTAAACTCGGGGAGCCTCGTGACGATATCGTGGTAAAAGAACCCGTCACCCGGAAAATGCTCTGCGTCGCTTCCGGAATGAGGTGCGTGCAGTGCCGAACAGTTCTTAAACGTGTAACCGTAGAACGGCGCGCCCAGGTTAATTTTTCCCGCCGGCACACCATACTTGACGTGGTAAAGCCGGAATGCGCCGTCCACATTGAACAATGAGTCTCCCTTTGCAGGTGCATATAACGGCGCGTTGTGATTGCTCATCGGACCCCATGAGCTGAAGAAATCGTAGGTCATGAGGTTGAGATAGTCGAGCAACGCAGTGACCTTTTCCACTTCGATGTTCGCGGCGTGACGCCGTCCCGCAGGGAGTGCTGCCGTGAGAAGATACCGCCGGCGGGTCTGCTTCCCAAGTGCATCAAGGCTGTCGCGGATCGCCTGAAGCAGCAGAGTAAAAGTCGCCTTGTCGTTGGGCGTGCCCTTATGCTGGGCGTAGCCAGGGAATTCCCAATCGATGTCGATGCCGTCGAAGCCATAGTCGACGATTTGTCGTGCGCACGCATGCCCGAAGGCTGCCCGCTTCGCAGGATCCGCGGCGACCGCCGGAAACTCACTCGAGCCCGTCCATCCCCCAATCGAGAGCATCACCTTCACCCCGTGCGCATGCGCTCGATGAATCAACGAGGTTTCCCGTAGCCTCAGACCTGTTGTCGAATCACGCTCCCCGAGGAGGATCGACTGCTCGACCTCTTCCAGAGTGTCAATCCCCGTGATTCCACCGTCCGGCGACGGATAGAAGAACGCGTAATTGATCATCGTGAGCTTCGCATACGGGATGGTCTTCGGAGTGACGAGGTGGTTTCGGTTCGCCCACTTCCATGAAGGATAGTAGCCGATGATTTCTTTCCTCTGACCCGTTGCCGGCAACGCAATCAGAAGGATGATGATCAACAAACAAAGTCTATGTCCGATAGTCATGGTTGATTCTAGCTTTTGGGACTAAGTTGCTGGTGTGGGAAGTTCTCCGCCCTCCGGGTCTCTGAACGGAACCAACCATGTCACAAGAAACGAGGGAATCGTCGCGATCATGACCCAGAGGAAGAAGTCTTTGTAGCCGAGAAAGTCGCTAATGTACCCGCTCACCATTGAGGGAAGCATAAAACCCAGATACATCACCGCCGTTGCGAAGGCGTAATGTGCCATCTTGTACTTCCCCGGTGCAATTTGCTGCATCATATAAAGGATCAATCCAACAAAGCCGAATCCATATCCGAAATATTCAAATGCGACCGCGGCAGCGATAACGAAAAAGTCTGTCGGTTGAGTCACGGCAAGAAACGTGTATGCCGCAAACGGAAGGTTAAAAAAGCAACAGAGGATAAAAAGAGTCTTCTTGAGGCCGCGGTTTGCCGTGAAATAACCGGCCAGGATTGAGCCGAGGATAAACGCCGCTGCGCCGAACGTTCCATAGACGATCCCGATCTCGGAAGTTGAGAGACCCAGGCCGCCTGCTTCACGACTCGCCTTCAGGAAGAGGGGAACGATTTTTATGGCCTGGCCTTCAGCAAAACGATAGAGGATGATGAATGCAATCCCCCACCAAATATTCTTTTTCTGGAAGAACGTCTTGAGAACATCCCAGAATGTCTGGAATGCCTCGGGGGCGCTCTTCACGTCTGCCGACGCACCACCGGAAGGAAGGAACCGAACATGCCACAACGCGAGGGCGGCCATGATTCCGCCAAAGAGACCCATCACGATCATCCAGCCCTCGACCACACCGACACTGACCTCGAGCCGACCGGCAACGTAGACCAACGCCCCCTGGGCGACGATCTTTCCGATGTTGTAACAGGCACCCTGCCAACCGACATACTGTGCCTGGAGCTTCTCGGAGAGAACGTTGACGTACACCCCGTCGGCTGCAATGTCATGAGTCGCCGAGTTGAAGGCCAGGATCGCAAGAAGCGCAAGCGAGTACTTGAAGAAGCCGTCGAGCGGCAACGACAGGGCCAGGAGTCCGAACGCCACCCCTCCGATGAACTGGGTCGCCACGACGAAATACTTTTTGGTCTTGAACATTTCCAGCAGCGGTCCCCACAGCGGCTTCAAGGTCCATGGCCACGTAACCAATGTGGTGAAGAAAGCAATCTCGGCGTCTGATATCCCCAGGCTCTTGTACATGAGAACGGATACCGTGGCAATCATCACGAAGGGCAATCCCTCGGCAAAATACAGCGTCGGTACCCAGAGTGCGGGATGGACGGATTTCTTTTCTTCGGTCGTCATACGGAAACTCCCTTACAGGTTCGGATCGCTTAATTCATCCTCCTGAGCCGGAAAGCGGCATCCTCTCTACACGAAGATCGCCGCAAAACTATTTCATGAAAACCATTCCCTTCGTTTGAGTCAATCCTCCCGTTTCGATCCTGCAGAAGTACACGCCGCTGGAAAGATTGCGGTCAGACACATCGAACCTGACAGACCATTGTCCGGACGATTTGGTCTCGTCGACCAGCGTTGCGACCTCCCGGCCAAACAGATCATACACGTTCAGCTTCACGTGTGACGAGATGGGGAGTGAGAAGGAAATAGTTGTCGTTGGATTGAATGGATTCGGGTAGTTCTGTGCGAGTCCAAAGCTCGCCGGAACATTCTCCCCTCCGTCAGCGATACTCGTCGGCCCTCTTGTCCTGAAACTTCGGTGAACGGAAAATTCACTCTCGCCTCCATCGTTCGTAGCACTGACACGCCAGTAATACACGGTGTCGACCTGCAGTCCGGAGACCGTGCTCGTCGTATCCGTCAGGCCGGAATTGTCCCAGGCAAGTGCAGTAAAGAGACTGTCGTATGCGACCTGAAGTCGATAGGACGTCGCAGTGGCGACGCTTTTCCACGTCAAAGAAGCTTCCGTCGATACGTTCGTGGCATAATTTTCTGGGAGCCAGAGCTCGGGGGCCGAAGGAGCTGTAACGGCCGTGGTAAATCTGAATACGCCGCTCCATGAGCTGGCGCCGATCAGATTCACGGCTCTGACTCGCCAAAAGTACAAAGTAAGGGACGATAGCGGCCCGATCTGCAGGTGACCGTCGGTTGCCGTGGAATCGTCAACAACCAGCGCCGTCATTGCAGAATCTTCCGAAACCTGAAGATGATAGTGCTCGGCGTACTGCTCCGTCGACCACAGCAGCGTTGGTGTACTGCTGACCAGGTCCGACCCATCCGAAGGCGAGTACTGTACCGGCGTTTGCGGTACGAGACCGAGTGATAGACTTCCGTTGACGCTGAATGCATATGGAATCCCCTCATTCAGCATGATCTGCGCAATAACCAATGCGCTGTATGTGCCCAACGAGCCGGAGGCACGCCCCACAAACCGCAGATAGACAAGCGGTCCCGCGGAACCGAATCCGCCGGTACTTGCCGATGCCAACGTTACGGCATTTCCCGCATCGTGGTCCATGGTCGACCATCCCGCGGTAAGTGAACTGGAGCTTTCAAAACCCGCGTACCGAACGACGCTCGAATCGAACGTCACCCTCAGTTGATAGGCCACGACCGAGTGTCCTGCGCCCATACGGTCGATTCGGACCGGGACGGACACCTCACCGCCGGCGTTGACAAATGCATGCGGCACGGATACCCGAGCGTCATAGACAGAAAGGACGTATGTCGTTCCCTTTGCGCCAACGGCGTCCTCGACCAGTACTGTGACATTTCCGCTTTTCAGCGCAGTGACACGGCCATCCTGGTCGACGGATGCGACAAGCGAATCCGACGTTGACCAGATGTACGGAGAAATGCCGTTCGATGCGTTGAATTGGACGACATCACCGGCAATCATGTCGGCATATTGCGGGTTAATATAGATCGATGAGTGCGCGTTCACGCCGACGCTTGCGTTATCGACTTTGGCGGGGAAATCCTCGTTGAACAAAGCCTGCGCGAACGACACTTCAGTATAGCCTTGTACCAGCGAGCTGAACCGGACTGTGACGAGAATGCCTGCACCGGAGATCGGTGAACTGCCTGCAAAAGCGAAATCAACGCGTCCTTTCACCGCGGTGTTCGAGCTCGCGGAACCATAACCGTCAAGTAAACCGCCAGAAACCGAAACGGAGACCGGTTGGATCACATCTCCATTAAACGTGAGTGATATCCGTCCAGACGTGATGCCAAGTCCATTCAAGGTCGTCACGCGAACAGGCAGATCGAATGTCGTCCCCACATACACAACGGTGTCTGAGACGGACACTTTCATTGCGCGGACCTCAATTGATCCGTCCGTCGTATCTGTCAATCCGCCGGCGTCGTGGGCCACCACACGGACGAAACCTCTGCTTATACCCGTCAGATTTCCCAGCGTGTCCAACGATGCGACCCCAGGTTGCGTGCTTGTCCACGTGTACGGCGGCGTTCCGCCGTACACAGTGAATGTCCTCACCTCACCGACTGCGATGACATCGGCGTTGGGCTGCACCATGATCGTCGGGGGTTCGGAGACGTTCACGTAGCCGTTCTTCAGCACGACNNATTGAATGGATTCGGGTAGTTCTGATACAGTTCGAATCCCGTCGGTGTCTCGACGTCCACAACTTCTGCAAGCGTCGGACTGCGCACCTGTGCCAGCAATTGATAAAGATAGAGGTACCCGAAATTCACGTACCAAAGATCTTTTCGGCTGCTAATGTGTGAGAGATGATTGTGGAGATAGGGTTTTGCACGATCGTCATAGATTACTTGTGGATGCCACATCAAATGATAGATGCCTCCTTGCCGGACAATTGCGTCGAACTTCCCGTTCATAAAGGTCGAGTCCGTCGTGCCGCCTCCCCAGCTTGGTGCACCGATCTCTAATGTCAAATCTGTGCCTTGGAAATGGCCTCGATCCGCCCTCCATCCGCTCAAGGTCGAGCCATTGATCGCATAGAGTCGGGGGACGAGATAGCTCCGCCGCGAAAGCAACGTGTCAATAGAGATACCGTACTCACCGTACGGGGCTATCCAGACGTAAACGTATTCTCTGCCACCGACCCGAGACGGTCTGATGAGACTCAGGTTTGAGGTGATGTCGTCGTGACTCCCCTCAATCTCTCCGAGAAGGTCGGCGTACGGAACGTGAGGGTGCGTACGGCTATGGGACGCGATTTCTACGAGGCCGGAATCGACCTGTCGCTGGATGTGATCCCACGTTGCCGGGGAACACCAATCGCTGCGGGTGATTACTCCCGCCGTCACGGGAAGTCGATATGAGCGGAAGATCGCCAAGAGCGAGGGGAACATCCAATTCGACCAATCCGCCCAATCGTCGGCCGTGATGGTGACAACGGCCGATCGGTTGTCATAGTACTTGCTTACGCCTGCATAGCGAGGTGCAACCGGCGCGCCTGCGGTGTTGATGATGTTCACCATCAGTGTGTCGCTGGTCGATGCAAAGGCGGCAGACACATAGGCACGTCCGAGAGCATAGTCGAATCGTACCGCGTCAATGCCGTTGAAGTAGTCGTTTGATGTCTTCTCCGGGATCTCCCGCCAGGTTTCACCGACACCGTATTTACACTGAGCCTTGAGTCCACTCATTCCCGTCGGAAGATCGATTTGATAGGTCATTGGATAGGCACAGCCGTAGCGTTCATGAAAGTCGCGTGACACGACAATGACGAGTTCATTCGCCGCCGTGAGGCTCACGGAGAGTGGTTGTTCCGATTCGGCACGGGGTGCACCCGCTATGACGATGAGGCAAATGAATATCGCTCTCGCCAACATCGGGAAGTTTTCTTCCTGATTCCCTCTTACGGCTTTCACTTCGGGCACCTTGGCTGTGTGACCATCACTCATTCATTGATGAAAAGAAAACCGGTCGGACTCCCCCGATCGCTCGACCGGGATTGCATCACCGAATCATTACTTGAGGAACACCAATCTCTTCACCGCACGTATGCCTCCTTGCGTTAAGACGCAGAAGTACGTGCCGCTTGACAAACGGAATTCGGACGCTTCAAATCTCACGGCTCCCCTCCCGGCTTCCCTGGATTCGTCGATAAGCCGTGCCACCTCCCTGCCGAAGACGTCAACCACCTTGAGCGATACATATCCCGAGTGGGGCAACTCGTAGGAGATGGTGGTAGATGGATTGAACGGATTTGGATAGGCGTCGTGCAGCGCGAGAGAGCGAGGCGGCCTGAGATCCGCAATGACATTCGTCGTCGCCTGCATGGCCCTGCCCACCGCTTCCATCATCGGCTGGCTCGACGGTGTAACGGCATCCTGACCCAGGGCCCAGATCATCACGCCGGCAAGGTTGTTCTCTTTCACATATTTACATTTCAGAGAAAGGGAAAGCGAGTCATCGTAACTCAGCAGCACGATCGCTGCATACGTCAGATACGGAACTTTGCACACATCGTCCCAGACACGAGTCCCGAGACCGCGGTCGAGGCGCTCTTTGATCGTGGCGTAGGTGAGCTGCTCGGCCCTGGTGATGGGCATGTACAAACCGTAGTAGCCTTCGAGACATTCGAAACGCCATCCGTAGAACGGAACTCCCACGACGAGTTGGCTCTTCGGAATGCCTCTTCCGACAAAATGATAGTTGACGCTGAAATCGATCGAGCCGTCGTTGCATCCCGAGGTGGGTGAATAGAGAGGGGAATTGTGCCCGGCGTGACTCCACGATCCGTGGATGTCGTACGTCATGATGTTGAACCAATCCACATACTGTTTCAAGGTCTGGTAGTCGTGCCATTGTCCGGACCAATTCGTCGCGCCGATCGCCATGGTAAGAATCCATGATGGGTTTGCGGCGGTGAACGCCTGGCGCATCTCTTGGACAAGCGAAGTAAGATTGGCTTTTTCGACGTTGTTCCGGGGCCCTTCCCAGTCAAGGTCGGCTCCATCGTAGCCATTGCTTCTCATAAACGCGACCAAATCTGAAATGAACTTTGCTCGTTTGATTTGACTCGCCACCATCTTTGGGAAGTCGTAGCTGTCCGCCCCTCCGCCGAGCGATATCGATACTTTTCGTCCGGCGGCGTGCGCCGCGGATATCAGATCAGGGTCCGGGATCCTCCACGTCGCCCTTGTTCGAAGGTTGCCGCTCGAGTCGGGAAAAGCAAATGCGTGGTTGATATGAGTCAAATAGTTGAATCGGATGTTTGCCGCAGGAAGCGCTGATGTGCTCCAGGCCGGATAGTATCCGATGACTTTCAATTGGGCCGGCGTCGGGACGAGCGCCGGCGTGATGAACAGCGAGAGGGCGGCAATTCGACGAAGGTTCATGGGCTTGGAAGAGGCGTTTGTGAACGGCGATAAAAAAACACGGGCTGAGGTTGAAATGTCATCGCCAACCCTCAACCCGTGCTGAAAGAATCTGCAAAGCAACGAGCTATCCTACTTCAGCAATGTCATCGGCCTTGACGTATGCCGAGAACCTTGCTGCAGTTCATAGATGTAGACCCCGCTGCTCAACCCCTTCATCTCTACGCTCACACTGTACTTCCCTGCCTGCTGATGAACGTTGTCCACAAGAGTTCTCACCAACTGACCAAGCGTATTGTAGACGCGCAGGTTGACCACGCCGGCTTCGGAGATCGAGTAGCGGATGGTCGTTGATGGATTGAAAGGATTCGGATAGTTCTGCATGAGCTCAAAATCACGAGCAGCAACATCAATCCTCTCCACTGATGTTGTGAGATCGCCCGGTTTTGTCGCGCTCAGGTCATCCATCAGAAACACAACGCTGTCGCGCGCCGTGCTATCGCTATGCACGCCGAATCCGACCTTAAGGATCGATCTCAAGTCCGGAATGCCATGGCCGGGAACGGCAGCCCAGCCGGGCGTTGTCATGTCCTTCAGCGGTATTACGATGGGGAACCATGCGTCTCTCGGCCAATCGGTTTTCCGATTGTACAGGCCATAGTAGCCACCTGGAACCCAACGCCAGAAGACGACACCCGCAGCGGTGCTATCATACAGATCGATGGTGAACTGGATGCCTTTCTTGTTCGCTGTTGGCGTGACAATTTTGATCCAGAACCGCAGATCAGTCGCCCCGGTCATATTGACGATCGGCTTGAAGTTGTATTGCGCGTCCGTCCACACGCCCCACGAGGCGACCATCTTCCGAAGGGCAACATCGACCTTCATCGATTGGGTGCTCCCCGGGGCGGCATCGTCCGCGAAATCACTGAGCACGAATTTGTTCGTCGCTTCGCCTTGCCCGGTGATCCACTTATTGGCGGAACCATCGAAGTTGATCAGAGGCGCGGTGCCCACGCGAACGGCTTTCGTGGCTCGAATGTCATCGATCAGGAAGACGACGCTGTCCTTCGCCGTGCTGTCGGAATGCACGCCAAGACCGATGGTCTTGATCTTGTCGAGGTCAAGGATACTGTTGACGCTGCCGGCCCACGTGGGCATGCGAAACGCTTTCAACGGCATAACGAATTCCCACCACGCAGCCTGCGAGTCGGCTTTGGTGTCCCAGCGATGAGCCGTGTAGAAGATGTCCAGATCTTCCTGATAGCGCCACGTTTCCGAACCGCCGGCGGAAGAATCGTAGAGATCAAATGTGAACTGAAGTCCACGGCTGTATGAAGGTGGCTTGTTCGCGATGCTGGTGGAGGGCTTCCTGATCATCTTCACTTTGAACCGAATGTCATCCGCACCCTGGATGTTCACGGGCGCAGTGAACTTGTACTGGAAGTCCGTCCAAATTCCCCACCCATACGTCATCTTTCGAATCGATGCTTCTATCTTGGTACTCCCGGTTCCCTCGGCAAAATCATCAAAGGAGTCGGATACCTTGATGAAATTCGCCGCGTCACCGTTAGCGCTTATCCAGCCGCTTGCTTTTCCATCGCAGTTGAGCATCTGCTTGCCCACCGCTGTTTGTGCCATCGCGGGACTGGCGAGACCGCAGACAAGCAACGCAATGGTCAAAAACATCAACGTTCTTTTCATATACTGGCACTCCTCCAGTTGAATCTATGAAAGGTGTTAGGTGAATTAGGACTGCAACGCGCACGAATGGACTTCCGGACAGCGACTCTCTCGCCGACAAGTACCTCCCACCTTCGCTGACCTCCTGCACCTCCTTCCCAATGTTGCGCTTGACGTGTGAACGAATGTACCGCCATGACTCTGAATTGACTGGATACCGTTGCTATCTTCTTCCGTAGTCGGGGGCTCCGTTCTTCCCGACTGCCACGCGGATGACCCTCCGAACCATCGGGTCGCCTGAGCTCCGATTCACGTAGATTTGCTGAGAGGTTCCCCACACAATCTGTCCGGCAGGAGGCACGAGCACACCCGGATAGAGCGGCGCCGAGCTTCCTGAGGGAGCGACGACGAGAATAGGATTTGTATGATCCGTTCCGATGTAGAGTTCTCCGTCCGACGAAATCGCCAGCGCAAGCAATTCTGATGTTGCATATGCTGTGACCTTCGTGATGTCGAACACTGATTCCACCGGTCCAAGCTCGCCGGTAGCCGAAGTGATACGAGCTCGATAGACGCCCCTCGGAGGAAGCCCCGCTACCACGCCGTCCCGCACCGCGAGGAAGTACACATAGCCGTTATAGACCCTGATGGAGCGGATGTCGTATGGCGTGAAGTTCCCCACCTCCCTCGTTGTTCCGGAGCTGCTCGACGTCGCCGCAAGACCGTAGTAAGCTCCGGCACTGTAGATAGTCCCGAGCGAGTCAAAATCAAACGTACGAGCGCGGACATCGAGTCGGACGAAGAGTTCGGGATTTCCTCCGCCGGATGGAACGCGAAAGAGATTGAAATTATTCGACTGCTGGCAGTACAGATATCCGCCCGGACCTACCCGAATTTCGGAGGCCTTGGGAATCGTGAGAGTCGAGTATTCCGTCTTAACGCCTGTCGGCGTCACTTTATAGATAACCCCGGTCGACGCGCCTTTCAGCTCTGCAAAGAGATTCTCACTCCTGTCGACCGCGACGGAATACACCTCGTCAACGCTCAGGAAACCGCCATATTCCGTGGCGGCCTCTTCCAACGTGTAAGGAGAAAATGTCGCGACTTTGATGGCACCCGGGACGGCCACCTTGATCGTGATCGTGTTGCTCGTATACTGCGGGGCCGCGACTAGCAACGACGTGCTCGTGGCCTGTTTCACCTTCACCTGAATCTTGTCGAAGAAGACGAAGTTCAGCGAGTCGGTCGTGGAAAAGTTCTGACCGCTGATACGAATATCCGTGATCCCCGAGAACGCTTTTGAAGGTGGGCTGATAGAGGTGATCACCGGATCCGGGCCCGCGGGTGCAGCGGGGTTCCAGACTTCGACCGGCTCATCAACAGCGCAGCCCCAAAGAGCCAGGCCCGCACTGAGAAGAAGAACGAGAAGGGGCGATCGAACAAGCATGTGGTTCATAGTGATATTCTCCAATTCACCGTTTTGAAAGTCTTTGCTTCAGGCTCTCAGCGCTTTCCCTGCAGGGAGGTAGAGGGCAGTGAAAGAACTTCTTACCGTCCGGCATTCCGAATCGCATCAGAAGGAAAAACGGACCGTGACTCGCTGAACATTATCGAACACTCCGAAAGGCGTGTATGCGTAGTCAACCTGAACTCCGTACTGTTGAACTCCCAAGCCATACGTCAATCCTTCCTCGTCTGCACTCGAAGCATACCCCGCCCGAAGGGAGAGCGCCCCCATCAACCGACACTCGAGTCCCGCATACACTTGCTCGGCGTGGTCCCGATAATGCGATGCGTCGACCGATACCAAGACGGAATTAAGCGTGCTGCTTTTCTCGAAGAAGTCCAGGGTTTCCATCGAGAGGCCGAGGGTAAAGACGAGCGGAAGCTGGAACTGATCCGACTCATACCGGACTTCCTTCGAGAAGTTTCGCACCGACATGCCGAACGCCAGGCTCTTGAATCCCGTCTTGAAATTTGTCCCGAAATCGAACGCCAGCACCGAGAGTTTGTACTCCTTCTTGACGGACTGACCCGCAACATCACCGGGAACGAATGAAGTACCGAGTGATTGGCGCACGTAGCGAATCTGTCCGCCGACGGAGAAGGCATCCGAGATCGCTTTTCCATACCCGACGCCGACTGCGAATGCACTTGGTTTGTTCATATCGCCCGAGGGGATGTCTTCGAAACCGCTTGCGGTGTTGGACACACGCGTCCAGTAGAAATCTCCGTAGTCGATGAATTGGAGCGACACACCGAAGATGCCATATTCATCGCCAAAGGGCTTGAAGGCTGCACTAAACGTTTGATGTTTGATCTCGGCAATCCATTGGTTGTAGCTTGCGGAAACATCCGCCCATCCAGCAATGTCCGAGAGCAATGCCGGGTTCGAGAAGAGCGAGCCGGAACCCATCGGCACTGTTGTGGTTGCACGCGCAAGCGAAGCGGCACGCGCGTCGGAAACGACGCTTAAGAATTGCATCCCGGTCTGTGCGAGCTTGACGTTCTCTTGTGGGAATGCGTTCTTTACCATCATGCAGAGCATCAACATCGGCAGCATGGCCGCGCTAATAAGTCGCTTTGCCATCGTTTTTCTCCTGAAAGCGTTGTGTGGTTTCAAGTTCTTCACGTTGATCAACCGGCCTGCTTATCGAATAACGACGAATTTCCGAATGGCCGATCTGCCGTCCGGGGTCTGAAAGACCGCGATGTATACCCCGCTCACGATCACCTGCCGGGACTCCGTGAGCGAATCCCACAGCTCGTCTGCGCTTCCATCGATATGCTCGATGGTCTTGATCAGATCGCCTCGCTCCGTAAAGATCTTGATCGTGCATTGACCGGGCAACCCGAAAAACGCGATACGGTCGGGGGAAGTGACGCCGAAGGCCAACTGGGCAGCCCGGACGTTGAACGGATTCGGGACGATCCGGACGGAATCCAGATCTGCCTTCGCGGGTCGTCGAAGATACGCGGGTTTGTTCGTCATCGTGTAGAATTTGCTGCTCCGAAGCGGAACGCCGGGTTGAATCGTGTTCGACGTACCATCATCCTTGCTCACAACATAGTAGTAGTAATCGAATCCCCGTTGGGCCGTTAGGTCGTCCCACTCATGGGCGGCATTTGCTTTCCTGCAATCGAAGACTCTGGTGTAAAAGGTGTCGGGTTTGCCGATGGCGCGATAGACTTCATAGCCGTCGAATTTCGCATGGCTCGTTGCGTTGCTCGCCCACTTGAGCTTGATTCGGTCTCCGCCCGAGATCACCTCAAACGTCCTGGGCGCCGGTGGGGGCTGGGGAATGGCATAGCTGCTCTTGAAATTCTGAATTGCCCGCCTGAAAGTTTGTTTCAGTGAATCTTCCCCCGTCCCGACCCACGCGTTCTTGTAAGCGTCCTTGTTGTTCGNNCCCTGGAGCCATCTCCTCCCGACCTCATACGCCATCTCACGGTTGATTCCCGCTACGCCTTCCGCAATGACGATCCGGATACTGTCACCGGGGGCGAGCGTGTAGGGACCGAATCCCTGGCCCTGCGCATACCCACCATTGTCGTCACCAAAGCGATCAGCAAAGCCGCTTCCGATCTGGTCGGCGTGCGTCCTTGCAGCGTGCCCCGCGGACATCGTTTGATATTTCCGCGTCATCTGTTGCGGATCAAACTGATTATTGATCTGAGGACCCGTGTCGGATCCGATATACATCGTCGTCTTGGGTTGCGTAAGATCATCAGACTTATCCGTTGCGGACTTGTCGGCGTGCAGTGTGACCGTGCCGACGTATTGAACCGACCCGAGATGGCCGTCCCCGGCGGGATAGAAGGGAGCTCCAATATCGTCGACGGTGCTGGAGGAGTTCTTTCCGTACCAGGAATACTGCGCTCTGAATTCGAAGCCCGCCGCCGAGGGATTCGTGCCGATAACCTGATTCACGCAATTGCGGCCCCAATTGACGCTGTTGACCGGTGCCCACCCCCCCTTGAATGGCTCATCGGCGGCCGCATAACGATACTGGAAATGAAAATAGAGACCGGTCAATGTCTTCGAGATTTTTGTCCCCTTCAAATCAACGATACCGGTGTTCTTAAAGACATATTCGTAGATGAAGTAGTTGTCGTGATATTGCTGGCTGAAGGCCATCATCCGACGTGTGGCGGAGAGACCAATGGTCGTCACAAGTTCGTTGACGATCATTCGATCCGCCTTCATGGTAGGATCGTACTCATCTACGAGATCATTCAGCTTGTTGTCCGTCGCCGTTTCGCCGTCAACAATGACCGTTGGAGAGGCTTCGCGGCCGATCATCTTGAAGGTCATCGGCATGATCTCGCTGATGGGATCGGTCGAGCGCGTGCCGACGGCGATCGCTTTGTACGGTACGGTTATCTTCAGAATCCGGTCATCATAGTTCGTCGTGCCGATCCACAGAGACTTTCCGGCAACATTGTTCGTGTTCCGAAAGTCTGCCGGCCATCGGAGGCCATCGATCTGCTCCGTTTCCCGCCCGGTCCGCCCGATCTCCATCTCAGAGCCAAAGTTCGAGTACCAACTATGAAGAGAACCAACCCGCAGCCAACGAACCTCTTGCGCTTGAGCAAAGATGCGCTCGCTGAACGCGGCTCCGCAAACGAAAAGGATACCGGCCCATATCAATCGTTTTGCCATCAGAGAGTGTTGTGTCATACAATGCCTCGTAGCATCATCCTTGTTGGTTTAGACTCAGCGTGACGTGTGATTTTGATGCATCGATGGTTCTGCCGATCCCCTTGCACCTAAAAATCGAACGAGAACGTCAGCCCGAAATATATGCTTCGAGGGCTGAGGAAATTGAACGACGTCTGATTCGGCATATCGATGTATGCCTTGTCGTCGAGGACCTTGTTCAATCGATCTGCGGGAACGTCTTTCCAGGATTTGCTTGCCGTGTCGTAGTATTTGTACGAACCCTCAATTCCCGCACTCTTGTTTGGTTTGATGTAATAGATTGCACGAGAGCTCGGATTCGTCAGTTGATTCAACTGCGTGGTGCTTCCGATCTGCACCACAGGCACAAACTCCACGTCATCATTCCTGAAGACGCCCGCTTCGTCTGAGCCGACGATATTGTCATACGCTTCGCTCTCGGGAAGATGGAGCGAGCTGAAGTAATCAAGGTAGTCGTTATAGTCATAGAAGCTGGCCAGGGACAGGCGTCTGGTGTTGAGGACGTTGTCCATGTCCATGAAGAGCGTCAGCTTCGCTCCTCCAAGAACGATCTGCTTCGAGAGACGGAGATTGAAATTGTACCAATCGACGCGTTGGATGTTTTGAGCAATAGATTGGATATTCCTCGGATTGAACGTCACATACCCGCCGTCCCTCCAATCGCCAAGGATGCTGAGGTTCCAGTTCGCCAGCGGACTCAGTCCGCCCAGTTCCGGTCCGAAATCCCCTGGTGTGTATACCATAAGATTGAATCTGGCGTACGGCGTCGGAATCGGTCGATACTGATACAGCACGCGTGTATCACGATCGTAGCGGCGTTGCTCCGACGGATCCTCCCAGATCTGACCTTTGTTGAATCTCCCGCCGGACGCAACCTGGTACGTGTAGTTGGCAAATCCCGCCCACCACGTACCGATGTTCTTCCTCAGCGTAAGCTCGAATCCACGGACATCCTGATAGCTGTCGTTTGTGACTTTTGTGTACGTGATGCTTCCATCCGCGCTCCGGTAAACGGCATTCTCTTGTTGGTTGGAGATATCCCGATAGAACGCGGCGACCTGAACGAGATACTCATCGAAGAGGGCATGATCGTAGCCGAGCTCATAGGCGATCGTGGTTTCCATTTCAAGATCCGGATTTCCCAGCAGCTTCAACTCCTGCGCAGCCCCTCGCGCCAGGCGAAGCATCTGCTCGTACGTGGGCAATTGTCTGAAATGTCCGTAGTTAAAGAAGAGCTTCGAGTTTTCCGTGATGGGATGAGAGATGCCCATCCGGGGGCTGATGACGAGCTTCGCCTCAGCTTCCTTCATCGGGATACCAACCGAAAGATTGTAGCGGGAAGAGAAGTACGTCTTGTCGAATGAGTCCACATCAGGCCAGGTGACATTTGCGTTGCTGTAGTCCAATCGTGCCCCGAGATTGGCGATGAACCCTTTGTATTCCAGTTTATCCTGAAGATAGAACGACCCGCGTACCGGATTCGCATCCCAACGAACAAAGCTGTTGCTCTCCGGAAACACGAGATTCACAATTCCATAATCTATGTTGAGATCGTTGTAGACGAACTCAAGGCCGGTCCGTATCTCATTGTGCGCGTTCAGTTGAACGGTGTAGTTTGCTTTCAGTGTAGTCGCCGAGATCTTCGTGTTATCGCGAGCCGTGCTTGTGTGACCGCCTAGAAGCATACCGTCGACGCCGACATCCGGTTGCGGGCTCCAGCCAAAAGGCGATTCATCGGCAAAGAGGCCGGGAGCAATTTCAAACGACTTCTGCGCACTTCGTGTCCGAGTCGGTTCGGTGAAATATGATCGATAGATGTGTTCAAGACGAGTTTCGAGGAATGAGGTTGAATTGACGATGTAGGTGAACTGCGTTGAGAACGAGTAGTTCTGGAGCTTTGCCAGGCTATAGTAGGAATCAAGGAAGACGCGACTCGCACTTGTGAACGGCTGCTGGCTGATGTTGCCCGCAATGGCATACGGAGATCGGAGGTAGTCGGTACTGTTGGATTGTTCAGTCCCATTCACCGCGACGTTGTAACTGTTGCCATACGTCCCGGTGATGTCCAGACGAGCGTCCTGGCTGAGATGGCTCGTGAAGCGGGCGGCAAAAACCTCTGCGAGGTAATCCGGTCGCGTGAGGGGGATCAGGAGCATCTCTCTCTCCCGCCTGTAGGAGAGAAAGAACCGGAGATTTCCGAGCTGTTCACCGACGAGTGGCACGATACCACCGAATCCGGCGTCAAAATCATAGTCGGGGTCCTTGAGATTCTCTCGCTTACGATGTTGCCATTCAAACAGGCGCTTGGCAGCTTCCCGTGAAAGATCGTTGGTCGGATCGTCATCGGCGAGGAGACGCCGAGAGATTTCGTTCCAGCCGTCAAACTGAGGGTATTGCCGGCGGGTAAACTCATCCCATTTCCCGAACCGCGTCCCGACCCAGGCAACATCGGGATCGAGGAACGGCTTGAGCCACATCGAATTCGGATCGAAGGGGGAGATTCCGTCGTACTTGGGTCCCGGCTTTCGGGCCCTCAGCGTGATGGAGGCTTCATACTCGCTTGTCTTCCCTTCGCGGCTCACGACATTCACGATGCCGGATCGGAGTTGGCCGTACTCGGCATTGAATCCGCCGCGCTCGATGGAAATTTCGTTCACGGAACTGAGAGGCACGGAGGAGATCGGTTGGTTGTTGCGCGGATCGCGCATCGTGACGCCATCAAGGAGAAACAACGACTGGCTCGCCGCACCACCGCGGATCACCAGACCGGATTCTACTCCCGCCTGCAATCCGGTGACGGCCGTTACGCTGGTAACGGGGAGGGCGCGTACATCTTCGCTGGAAAACGCGCTGACGGACGTCGAGACATCCCTTCTCACAATCTCGCGCTCCGCAACCACCACAACCTCGTCGGTGATGATGGTCATGTCTTCCAGCTCGAACTGAACATTCGTGGTCTGATCGATGAACACGCGAACATCGGTGATCGTTATGGGTCGATAACCGATGATCGATGCTCGGATCCTGTACGTCCCAGGGGGAACATTGAGAATGACATAGTCTCCGTCGAGATTCGTGGCACCTCCCAGCGTTGTTCCTTCGATCATGACGTTCACACTGACCAGCGCCTCTTTGGTCTTCTTGTCCACAACCTTTCCGGATATTTTTCCCTTCGTGTCGGCTATCGCAACGGACAAGTAAAGGAGAAAGATCGCGAACAACATCGTGGATGTGGTAAGCATCCGCTTGGAGTTACCCATAACGTCCTCCATAGATAGATTTGTGTGTTCTTTTGATCGGGTAGTCTTGCCTGCGCTTTACGAATGACGTGCGTTGGAACTCGGTTTATGAGTTAGTCGCCTGCTCACAAGAGTGGATCTCCTCTCGCCACGACGATTGCCATGATACGACAAGTCCAGGAGATCGGTTCAACCAAACGCAGGAGCAATGCCGTGGTACTGTTGATGCGTCACCTTGAAGTCAGAAAAGATTCTCCTAATGGGCAACGCTGCCGCACCTAACAACGCCGCGTTGACTGTTAATGAAGTCGGCAAAATCGAGACCTTGTGGTGTTTCCAGAAGTACGTGTGACGATTGATGCTCTCGATGATTTCCGGGTACACAACATCCCACGCCTTCGTGATGGCCCCACCAACAATGATTGCCTCGGGATCCACTCCTCTGATGATGTTCTCGACGCCGACTCCGAGGTAATGGCCGGTTTGTCGAAGAGCGTCGCGCGCTGCCGCATCGCCTGACTGTCCGAGCGCGACAACTTCTTCGATGGTCAATTCATACTGACTGTCGATCGGACGTTTCGACGCCGTACGGTACCGGCTGACGGTTGCGCGATCGGAGGCATACGCCTCCCAGCAACCGCGGTTGCCACATGAACATGGCTCGCCGTTGTCGATCAGCGTCGAATGTCCAAACTCACCTGCAGCGTGCGTGGTGCCGTTGAGAATCCTCCTATCGACAACGATTCCCGTTCCGATCCCTCGTCCGATCGAAAGAAACACAAAGCTCGAGAGACCGATGGAGTGCTTCCCAAACCACAACTCCGCCAGCGCGGAGGCCCGTGCATCGTTCTCGATAGTGATCTGCCCAACCGTGGGCCACTCGCTCTTGATCAGCGCACCAAGATCGAAATCCTCCCAGCCGAGATTTGGCGCGAAGAGCACCCGGGAGTTCATCGAATCAACAACTCCAGCAACGGAAACTCCGATACCTTTGATCTTTGCCTGCGGAACCTCCCGAACAAGAAGCTGGACTTCCTTCAGGCAACGAATCACGAAGTCGTTAGTCCATTTTGTGGGGGGGGGAATTGCCTTCTCGCGCTTGATTGAACCGTCGATGTCGACGAGCGCAATGCTCGTCTTTGCGGAATCGAAATAGATCGCCCCCACTAAGTGCTTCTCTTGCGTCAACTGTAAGTTGATGGGATTGCGTCCGACTTTCTTCGTTACGTTGGTGTGCTCGGTCACGAGTTCTTCCGCGACGAGGGCTTCCACAATACTCGATACCGTACTCTTGTTGAGTTTCGTAACTCCGGCTATCTCCGATCTCGAGATGGGTTGTTTTTCTCGAATCACATTCAGAATCAACGACCGATTGATGTTCCTCACCACCCGGTGGTTGATCTTGAGATGATCATCTTTGCTTCTTCTTGGAGTGTTCATCCTGTTATTAGTTGGTTGCAGCAACTAACTAATTATTGGTTGCCATTTTAAGTAATTTCGTTTCATTTGTCAAGTCTTTTTCTTCGAAGGAGAAAAAAATTTTCTGGGACGTTCCTTGAAATGGGAAAAAAAAGACCCCCACAAAACTCGGCGGGGGTCTTTGGTCGACCCAAAGAAACAGTCGTGCAACAACTCCGGGAACAGTTCTGACAATCCCCAAAGTCACACGAAAGGGAACAGAAGCTCTCAATGTTTTGCCAAGACTCTTTTCGCCTTCCGGATCGCAGAGACAAGAGCCTCGATTTCCTCGTAGGTGTTGTAGAAAGCGAGGGACGGGCGGACTGTTGACATCAGGCCGAATCGCCGCAAGGCAGGTTGGGCACAATGGTGACCGGCCCGAACCGCGATTCCCTCCCGATCAAGAACTGCTCCAATATCCTCAGCCTTCAGACCGTCAATGACAAACGACAACACGCTTACTTTTTCATCAGCCGTTCCGATCTGACGAAGCCCCTGGATGGTGTCAAGTGCACGCGTCGCGTAGTTCATCAATTCACGCTCATAGCGCGCGGCCTCCTCGAACCCGATTGAGTCCAGATAGTCGAAGGCGGCCCGGAGCCCGACCGCGTCCGCGATGTTCGGCGTCCCCGCCTCAAACTTGGCCGGCGACTCCTTGTAGGTCGTTTCGTCGAAGCTTACCGATTCGATCATGCTTCCTCCCCCTTGCCAGGGCGGAATGTCGTCGAGCAGTTCTTTTTTTCCATAGAGCACGCCGATTCCCGTCGGCCCGAATACCTTGTGCCCGGAGAATGCGAAGAAGTCGACGTCCATCGACTGGACATTTACTCTGAAGTGAGGCACGGACTGTGCGCCGTCTACAATCACTCGGATGCCTCGACGATGCGCCATCTCAACCATCACGCCGACAGGATTCACGGTCCCAAGCGCGTTCGAAACGTGCGTGAGGGCCGCCAACCTCGTTTTCGGATTCAGAAGCTTCTCGTATTCTCCAAGCACGATCTCTCCTTTGTCGTTGAGGGGTGCAACCCGAATCATGGCTCCCCGCTCTCTGGCAAGGAGCTGCCAAGGAACGATATTCGAGTGATGCTCCATCATTGTAACGACGATTTCATCTCCCTCCCCCACGTACTTTCGGCCGAATGTCTGAGCAACCAAATTGATCGCCTCGGTTGCCCCCCGGACGAACACGATCTCCTTCGCCGATCCGGCACCAATGAACTTCCGAACGACTTCGCGCGCACCCTCGTAAGCTTCCGTCGCTTTTTCAGCGAGATCGTGTGCCCCACGGTGGATGTTCGAATTGATCGTTTCATAGTACTCCTTCACGGTCTCGATCACTTGCGTCGGCTTCTGACTTGTAGCGGCATTGTCAAGCCACACGAGTTGCTTGCCGTGGACTTTCTGATGGAGGATCGGAAAATCGCGCCTGACNNCCTCACGCTCGCCAAAAATGCGCGGGATCTCCCCCATCTCTACGTGCAACTCGTCCATCACATCTCCGGCAGGCGGCTGAGCGGTGTGTGATTGCACCTGCTCTGTCTTTTCCTCTCCTTCCCCAATCACTTTGTAAGGCTCTTCCACCGCGCCTTCGGCATCAACCTCGTGACCGTTCTTATCACCCTCGGCACCGACGATCCCCGGCGTTGAAGAGTTCTTTGGGATCTCAAAGTAGAGCCGTTCCGCCATCCTCGCGACCAGCTCCGGATCCAGCAGATCAGTGAAATCGGCCTCACGGGTCGGCGTTGAATGACCATTGTGAACATTATTGGTAGTCATGGTAGTTCGAGACCTCCACGTTTTCAAGGACTCCGAGCGCGTCTTCGACCAAGACTGCAAGGGAGAAGTACGACGTGACCAAGTACGACGCAATGGCTTTGGTGTCGATCCCCATGAACCGGACCGAGAGGCTCGGCAATTGTTCGCCGGGAATTCCGGTCTGGTGAAGCCCGACCACACCCTGCTCCTTCTCTCCCACGCGCATCAACAAGATGTTCGTTGTGCCGATGGATCGATCCGATCTCGTCTTTCCGTTGACACTCAGCTTGTCACAGGGGATCAGCGGTACGCCGCGCCAAGTGAGAAAGGGCGAGCCGAACATTTCGACCGTCGGAGGTGGGACACCGCGCCGTGTGCACTCGCGTCCGAACGCCGCAATAGCTTTGGGATGCGCGAGGAAGAACGCAGGTTGCTTCCAGACGCGAGCGAGGAGCTCGTCCATATCGTCCGGTGTCGGCGGACCCGTTCTGGTCTGAACGCGCATGGTGCGTGAGGCGGCATTGAGGAGGCCGAATTGCTTGTTGTGGAGCATCTCGAACTCTTCCCGTTCCTTCATTGCCTCGATCGTGATACGGAGCTGCTCACGCAATTGGTTGATCGGCTGGTTGTAGATATCGGAAACGCGCGTGTGGACGCGCACAATGCTCTGGATAACGCTGAGGGTATACTCCAGCGGCTCNNCGAGCCGTTTCATGATCACCCTCTCGAATCGCGTTCGCAAGCCGGGCACCTGATTGAGAAGGTCTTCGAAGTGCCCCCGCTGCAGAGTGAGGAACAGACACGGTGTGAGAGTTTGCACGGTGGCCGTACGCTGTACGTCGTCCATCAACGCAATCTCGCCAAAGAAGTCCCCGTCGCCAAGGATCGCGAGCGGCACCTTCTGACCGTAGCGCCCCTTCGTGGAAACCTCTACTTTCCCGCGGGCAATGATGAAGAACTTGTCGCCCGGTTCTCCCTCCTTCACGATCAGGTCACCCGCTTTGTGTTGTTCCTTCACGAACTTCTCCGTGAGCGACTCGATGACGCAATCTTCCACATCACGCAGCACTGCCAGCGCGCGAAGCTGCTGCGGCTCGAGCCGGACGGATTCGTCTTCGATCGTGATCGGAATCTTCTTGTCCTCGCGCAGCAGGATCTTTCTCCTGTTGACCCGATACGTTCCTGATTCCACGTTGATCCAGGGGAGAAGTCTCAGGAAGTAGCGCGGAGTCAGCCCCAACATCTGTGGGACTGTCTTCGTCGTTGTAGCGAGATTTCGTGCAGCCTTCGTGCTGACGCTTTTCTGTTGTTCCTCGAGAACGGTTTCTTCAATCATGGGAGTTTCCTTTCAGATGTGAAAACAGAGTGATGACTCAACCGATAACGGGTTGTCGGCTGTGGGACAAACAAGAAGCCGTGAGAATGCCGTGAGAGCATGCAGGGGATCCATGAATTCAACAAGCGCAGGATCTCCCCGAGGGTGCTGAGGAGGATCATACTCTCGAAGATTCGAACGAAGAGGATGTTGAGAGACAATTGGGGGGGCTTCTTCATAGCGACGATCCAAAGTGCAATAATCCTCGGCGCTCTGGTATCACGTGTGGTGGGTATCGCATCGATCTTGCGGATGCTTGTTCCGCGCCCCTCGCGCAGAAGATCGAAACGACATGAAGGACTTGCAGGGCCGGGTGGGCATGCAAAACGTGTTTCCCGAACCCAAAGTAATTGTTCGCGAAGCGAAATGCAACATCCACTTCGAAAACTAGTTCTATCCTTGTTTGTGTCTAAAACGAATCCGATATTCTACTCCACGTTCCCAATTCTGACAACCACTACTCGACTCTGATTTGTCCAGCCCTCACTCGATGAGAGATAGATCCTCTGCCATCCGGTTTGCGAGCCAGCTTGCTCTCGTCTTTGGCCTGACTTCGCTTTCTTTCTCGCAGACCCCTTTCTGGCAACAAACCAATGGCCCGTATGGCGGAACAATCTATGCCGTATCGGGCGACTCAACCGAACAGCTTTTTGCCGGATCAGAAGGCGGCGGTGTCTTTCGCTCGACGGACCTCGGGACGACATGGTCGATGTCCAACTCAGGCCTCTCGAATCCGCTCATCTATGCTCTTACATCAAACTCTCGGGGGGATTTGTTTGCGGGGACCGGCGGCAGCGGCGTCTTTCGTTCCACGGATCGAGGTCGAACCTGGGCGAATTCGAACGAAGGTATCGCAGACAACTCCATCCTCTCCCTCACCGTCGACACAAGCAATGCCATCTACGCCGGCACTGCCGGAGAGAGCATATATAAATCAACAGACAATGGTTCATCATGGAGAAAGCTCGACACGGGGTTCTTAAATAGTTTCGTCTTTGCTCTTGCGCTCAGTCCGCGCGGAGATCTCTACGCCGGAACTGATTTCAAGGGATCGGGGACGGGAGGCGTCTACCGATCTACCGACGGGGGTAGCAATTGGGGGTATGTCGGCCTTCTCAACATCACCGTTTATTCGATCCTCGTGGGAGGAAACGGAAACTTGTACGCGGGGACCAGCGGCGCCGGAGTGTTTCGATCAACCGACAACGGACAGAACTGGACGCAAATCACTTCCGGCTTTACGAATCGAACAATCTTCTCGTTGGCATCCAATCCGCGTGGCGTCCTGTTTGCCGGAACGAACGGCGGCGGATTGTTTCGATCGACCGACAACGGGTTAACGTGGGGTTCTGTCGGCGGAGAATTCGCCAGCCCCTTCACGCTTTCCATCTTCGTGCACGCCTCAGGCAACATCATTGCCGGAACGGCAGGCCTAGGGATCTTTCGATCGACGAACGACGGTAGCTCATGGACGCAAAGCAGCGCGGGCATGATCAACAGCAACGTTCTCTCACTCGCCGTGAACTCGAGCGGGCACATTCTTGCGGGCGCACGGCGCGGCGGTGTCCTCCGCTCGATCGATAACGGAAACTCGTGGCTTCAGATCCACCCGGCTTCGGTCTATACTTCGGTTGTCGCGCTCGCAACCCAACCGGATAGTCTCATCTTTGCCGCAACGACCGACGACGGAATCTTCCGCTCAACGAATTCCGGCACCACTTGGGTGAAAGTAAACTCCGGCCTCACCTATCCCATCGTCCGCTCGTTGTTGATATCCCAACGAAACATCGTCTTCGCCGGAACGTTTGGGGGAGGGATCTTCCGCTCGACGAATAACGGCGATAGCTGGTCGGAGGTCAACAATGGCGTGTCGAGCCCGCTCATTACTTCTTTGGTCCAAACCTCCTCAGGCTCGGTTCTCGCCGGGAGTTTTGGCGGAGGGATTTACCGAACCACCGACAATGGCCAACGCTGGATTGCTCTTCTCTCAGGCCTCTCGAATACGTTTGTCCGCTCCTTGCTTACCGTGAACGGAGATATTGTTGTCGGAACGGATGGAGGAGTTTTCCGATCGAGCGATGATGGCGCAACCTGGTCTCCGATCAACATCGGCCTTTCGACGCTCGAAGTGCAGTCCCTCGGGACGAACCGCCATGGTCATCTGTTTGCCGGCACCGCCGGGGGCGGAGTCTTCCGCTCGACGGATAATGGGGGGAACTGGTCTCCCGTTACATCAGGCCTCCTCAATGGCGAGATCCAAGCTGTCGCGGTCACACCATCCGGGTATGTTCTTGTCGCAACATACGGCAGCGGCGTGTTTCGGAGCTCTCAATCCACGGTTGCAGTCGAGAGGGATCACGCGGACATGCCGATGAAGTTTTCACTCGAGCAAAACTATCCGAATCCGTTCAATCCCTCCACCCGGATCAAGTTTCAGATCTCGAGTCCCGAGGTTGTCACGCTCAAGGTATTCGACGCGCTGGGGAGATCCGTGGCAACGCTGCTGAACGAGCAGAAACTGCCGGGCACGTACGTCGTTCCGCTGGACGTTCGAAGTTTCGACGGGTCTCTCCCGACCGGAGTGTATTTCTATCGATTGGACGCCGGTGAATACTCGCGGACTCTAAAGATGACACTCGTGAAGTAACTCGCCATGCCCGAGCTTCCGGATCTTACAGTCTATCTCGAAAGTCTAGAATCACGTATCTCCGGCGAGACATTCGAAGGCATTCGAATCGCCTCCCCCTTTCTCCTCAGAAGTGTTGAGCCGTCGATTGAAGAAGCGATGGGAAAACGGGTTGTCCGGCTTCGGAGGATCGGGAAGCGCATCGTCGTGGAACTCGAAACCGATATGTTCCTGGTTCTTCACCTGATGATTGCCGGCAGGCTTCATTGGAAAGCGTCCGGTGCAAAAGTGCCGGGGAAGATCGGCCTGGCCGCTTTCGATTTCTCCTCCGGGACTCTTCTTCTGACGGAGGCCGGTACGAAAAAGCGGGCATCGCTGCACCTCGTTCAAGGGGATGGGAACCTTCGCCAATTTGACCGCGGCGGGATTGAGGTGCTCGACGCGACTCTCGAACAATTCCAGGCAGCCTTGCTTCGAGAAAACCATACGCTGAAGCGAGCCTTGACGGATCCTCGATTGTTCAGCGCAATCGGAAACGCCTACTCGGATGAGATCCTCCACCGCGCAGGACTTTCGCCATTGAAGCTGACACGTCGCCTCAGCGACGAGGAGATCGTCAGACTCCTGGAAGCGACCCAGGAAACGATGAAGGTCTGGATCAATCACCTCAGGAAAGAGAGGGGAGATGGCTTCCCGGAAGAAGTCACTGCCTTCCGTGAAGGGATGGCAGTCCACGGACGATTTGGAAAACCGTGTCCGGTGTGCGGAGCTGCCGTTCAGCGTATCGTCTACGCCGAGAATGAGTGCAACTATTGTGCCCGTTGCCAGACGGGCGGTAAGCTGCTTTCCGATCGCTCTCTCGCCCGGCTTCTGAGGGAAGATTGGCCGAGCACAATTGACGAGCTGGAGGGGGGCGCAGCGAAAACTCGGGCGCTTGAGTAGGATGCCTAACGGCGACTTCCGGGCGATCGTCCGGTTTAGCATGACATAAAGAAGAGAACCACATCCAACATCCTCGACAAATTTTGGATTGGATTTTTTTGTATCTTGGACGCCGGCCCTTCGAGTTTCTATCACTGCAATGAACATTGAAATGATGAGCGACGTCGTACTTGACGTACAGAATCTTTCCAAACGATACGGACAGCTCCTCGCGGTGAACGGCATCAGCTTCAGCGTGCGGCGACAGGAGATTTACGGAATTCTTGGACCGAACGGAGCGGGGAAAACCACGACCCTTGAGATGATTGAGACTCTGCGGCCCATCGATTCCGGCACGGTGATCCTTGACGGCATCGACGTCAGAAAAGAACCGAAGAAGGTGAAGCGGCTCATCGGCGTCCAACTCCAGTCCTCCGCGTTCTTTGATAAGTTGACCCTCGTCGAGCTCTTGTCGCTTTTTGGTGAGATGTACGGACGCCGGGTTGATCCATTGCTGCTGCTCGATGAAGTTGAGCTGAGAGACAAGGCGAGCTCGCAAGCGGCGCAACTTTCCGGAGGGCAGAAGCAACGTTTTTCGATAGCCGCCGCACTCGTCAACGATCCCGTTGTGCTTTTCCTTGACGAGCCAACGACGGGCCTCGACCCCCAAGCGCGCCGTCATCTTTGGGGAGTCATCAAGCGCATTCGGTCCGAAGGGAAGACAATCGTTCTGACGACACACTACATGGAAGAAGCGGAAGAGCTATGCGATCGTGTGGCGATTATGGATCACGGCAAAATCATTACACAGTCTGCGCCGCAACTTTTGATCGACGATCTGATATCCGATGGTTTCAAGAAGGAGCGGGTGGAGCGCCTGGCCAATCTCGAAGATGTCTTCCTGAGTCTCACCGGTCACTCGTTGAGGGAGGAATGATGCGCCTCAAGTGGAAGTTGACCGTCGCATCTGTGAAGATGTTCGTGCGCCAGAAGGAAGCGATCCTGTGGTCGATCCTTCTCCCTCTTTTCATGGTGTTCTTGTTCAGCTTCGTGAACTTCGATGGGCTTGGAACGGTGACGGTCGGCGTCGTCAATCTGTCGCGCGACTCTTCGCTTGTGGGCATCCTGCGATCCGTGAAAACGCTGAGGCTCCATGAGGGGACGCTCGAGGCGGAAATGAAATCGCTCCGTGAAGGTGACCGATCGATGATCCTCCTGATACCAGAGATGTATGAGCCGGGCGTGCGTGATTCCGTCGCTACGTTTCTCAACGCGGAAAGAGCTCAAGAGACCCAACTGGGAACGCTTATCGTGCGGAGGGCATTGGACGATCTTGCCTTTCGACGGCACGGCGAATTCCTCCCTCCTACGGTGCAGACGGAAATCGTCAACAGTCGCAATCTCACGTACATCGACTTTGTCCTTCCCGGAATACTTTCGATGTCCATTATGCAGAGCGGTGTCTTCGGAGTGGCGTTCAGCTTCGTGAATCTCAAGAAACGAGGGATTCTCCGAAGACTCCTCGTCACACCCATCAATCCAAACGACTTCATCTTCGCGCAGGTATTAACAAGGCTGATGGTCTTGATGATGCAAGTGGCAATCATGGTGGGGGCCGGGCTGCTGGTGTTCGATCTCCACTTTGTCGGCAGCATCGCGAATATGTTCATCGTCGGCTTGCTCGGTGGTGTCGTCTTCCTGGCGATCGGGTTTACGTTGTCAGGACTCGCGAAGTCGGACGATCAAGTCGCCCCTCTGGCGAATGTGATCACTCTCCCCATGATGCTTCTCTCCGGCATCTTCTTCAGTCGGGCGACTTTACCGGGATTCGCCAACGTCATCACGGGATTCTTCCCGCTTACGTACCTCGCCGACGGCATGCGCAGCATTGCCATCGACGGAGCGTCGCTGGCAGAGATTATGCCGCAACTTGTCGGGCTGGCAGTGTGGGGAGTCATCACCGTGACGCTCGCCGTGAAATCCTTCCGATGGGAGTCGGAGGCATAGGAATGCTCACAAGGCGCTGAACGAACATGCGGGCAAAACACGTCGGCTTTCTTCTCGGCCTCTTTTGCTTCATCCTCATTTCCTCTCTTCCAACGTTTGTTACATTTCAATCCGCCGCCACCGGCATTTTGAGCGGCAACGGTGCGAGCATTACTCCTTCGGCATTGGCCGGCTCGATGCAGATCGTTCTGGCGCTGTTGACGCTGATGATCATCTGGTGGATCACCGAGGCCATTCCGCTTCCCGCCACCGCGCTCCTGCCACCTGTTATCCTCCCTCTCTTTCACGTCGTCGGAATTCAAGGCACATCAGTGTTTGAGTTCGGCATGAAGAACGTTCTGCCAAACTATGCCGCTCCCGTCATCTATTTGTTCCTCGGAGGATTTCTGCTTGCGGCCGCGATGCAAAAGTGGAAGCTCGACCGGCGAATGACGCTGTGGCTACTCACGCGGGGTTCGCTCGCAAACACTCCCAGCTCAATCCTCCTTGGGATGATGTCGGTGACGGCATTTCTCTCGATGTGGATTTCCAACACCGCAACAACAGCGATGATGCTTCCCCTCGCGCTCGGTGTTCTCTCGTTCATGGCGTTAAAACCCGGCGAATCGCGTTACGGAACAGCCTTGATGCTCGGAGTGGCATGGTCCGCGTCTATCGGCGGCGTTGGCACAATCATCGGATCACCCCCCAACGGCATCGCGTTGGGGATCCTCAACTCGACGTTCGCGAACGATCCCTCGTTCGATCGCATTACGTTCCTCGATTGGATGTCCTTCGGTGTTCCGTACGTCATCATCTTTGTTCCCATCGCCTGGTTCATCCTGCTGAAGCTCCACCCACCTGAGATCTCGACGGTTCCGGGAGGAAAAGACGAGCTTGAGAAAGAACGTCGGGCGCTCGGACCTTTGAGCGCGGGCGAGAGAGGAACCATCGCTGTCTTCGTTCTTGCAGTGTTTCTTTGGATCTCCAATCCGTTTTGGAGCCGGCTGCTCCCCGCGAATCTTGGCACCGCGATGTCGTGGATCGATGAGTATTCCATCGGGCTCTTCATCGGCCTGCTTCTCTTTGTGGTACCCCTGAACATCCGGCAGGCTCGATTTCTGCTTGACTGGAGCGATACGAGGTTTGTGGACTGGGGAACGCTTATTCTGTTCGGAGGAGGGATCGCGCTTTCTGATGCCATGTTCAAGACGGGGCTCGCAACATGGATCGCCACTTCGTTCGTTGATCTGCTCGGGTCGCCATCGACGCTCGCGATGATGTTCGCCGTCGTTTTCCTGATCGACTTTCTTACGGAGGTCACTTCCAACACCGCAGTGACATCGATGATGGTGCCGGTCGTCATTTCCATCGCTTTGCGAACGGGAGAGGATCCCGTCGCTCTCGCGGTCGTTGCTGCCGTCGCCGCTTCCATGGCATTCATGCTGCCGGTCGCGACACCACCGAACGCTCTCGTCTACTCTACGGGCTACATTAAGATCAAAGAGATGATGAAAGCGGGGTTCATTCTGGATATCGTCGGTTGGCTGCTGACGGTTGGAATACTCGTGATCGTTGCGGGATGGATATTCGGTGTGGTGAATTTCTAACGCCGGGAGGGTGTGAATCAGAATCTGATCGTCATCGACGCGGTCGGAACGAGCTCGGTAAAGCCGTAGGGGCGCGGCGCCGGCTTCAGCCGAGTTTCGAGCTTCAGCCGGTTGTTGAACTGCGCGGCGCTCCAGGCAGCATCCAGCGCGCTGAGAACGTGATTCACAACGAGCACGGAGGCCGCCGTGCCGGCGATGTTGTAGAAGTCGTTTGCTTTTCCCCGCATCTCTGAATACTCGAGGAAGCGTGGAGAAACCTTTTTCTGGACGATGTCGGATGGTGTAACAGTCGTTGCGTCGTCCCATCCTCCCGCATACTGCGGGTACTTCCCAATGAGCTCGTAGTACTGTTGCTCTGGTCGCAGCGGCAAACGATGCGTAAAGCCGTTCCCGCTTTTTCTCCCCATAACCTCTTCACACGAGTTCAGCTTCGACCAATCGACCCGCTCCCACGGCGGCAAGCCTCCTCCTCCCGTCACCATTCCGCTGCACCCGCCCGCATCCGGATTAAGCTGACCCGCGTACTGTTCGATCCATTGAGCATATCGTACGACGGACCAATGTTCGTCCGCGAAATTCTGAAACAGGTCTGTTTGATCATTTCCTTTCGACGTGTAGGCGGCATACGCAATCCACAATCCAACCTCGGCCGCAAAGAACACCCCGGCGCGCCAATAGCTGTCCGTATAGAACTCGCCCGAACCGGGAATGACCGCCGAGAAGAGTGCAGCCCGCAACGGCGATTTCTTGCTATCCTCTCGTGTTACGACTACGCTCATTATCGAGTCGTTCCAAGTCCGGTCGAGGCCCGCTTGGAGGTCAATGCGGAAGTTCCCTGAAAGCTCAGTCAGTTGAATGGACTCTGCCCGAACGCTCTTCCGGAATTGAGCGAAGGAAGCGATAGGGAGCATGACCAATAGCAGAACGATAGTTTTTTGGGAATTCATTTCTGTGATCCTCTTTCTTGCGGGTCCGCGCCTCGGTCTGACTGGTGCATTCGTTTTGTGCTTTTCGTTGCTCCAGACTCCTAGATTCTGCTTCGCGAAGAGTGAGAAGACATCTTCCCCATCTGGTTCAATTCGAATCCAAAGAGCACGCCGAGATAAAACCTCCATTCACGACCGTACGATACATCGACGTTGTTAAACGTTTTCGTGAATCGATCAAATCCGTACGCGCCGCTGAAGAAGAGCCGCGTTGGGTATTGGTAGAAGGAAAAGGCTTCGAGTCGGAGCTCGAAGCCGGCGTCCGTCTTCCATCGCTTTATCGAGGGCATTTCCCCCCTCCACGCCTCACCAATGTCGGCAAAGAACGAACCGTAGAGTTTTGTGAAATAGAACTGAAGGAAGCGCGTATTGATCTTCGTCCAGATGGGAAACCGGTACGTTGTGCCGACTAGGGCGATGTCGTTTCCGCCAAGAGCGTAGAAGGGGTAGCCACGCATTCCCACAAACCCGCCGGCATAGAAGTCGAAGAAATCATCCACCTGCTTCCGCAGAATGCTGTTGCGCCGGATTGAAAGGCTTAAGGTGTGCTTCGGGATCGGCAGTGTGACGTGCTCATTCCAATAGAACTCGACTCTGTGGAAACTCGGCTTCGAGTATTGGGGCACCAGCACACCGTTTTCAATGTTGTATTCCCCCTCTGCATTGAACTTGTCAAACTCATACGAGTACTTCAGGGAGACCGTTCGCCCGACCGGATTAATATCCTTATCGACCGTCGGGCGAATCGACTCGTGCTGAAGATGCGCAGACAACGTGTTGCCGATGAGATACGTATTTCGAAATCCGGGCGAGACTCCGACGGAAGGAATCAAGAAGGATCCGATGTCTGCGCTGTAGCTGCTGAATGTGTAGGCCGTTTTCAACTGCATGTGCTCATGGAAGACCTTCTGGCGCATCGTCACATCGAACTCGAGCAGATTGTACGTCACATCCGTTGAAAGTGTGTGCTCACGGTCCGTGAATGTTGAGAATGAAACATCAGACTTGCGGGAGATATTATAGAGCTCGAAGGAAACGACCGGCTCGAGTCCCAACTGGTAGAGAAGTGGAACGGCATCACGATACTCAAGAATAAAGAATAGGTCGCGCTCAAGGCGGCGATTAACGGCAGCTCCTCCAAAGAGCGTGAGCTTGTCCAGCATATCACCCGACGAAAAATAGAATCCCGGCCGAATGTTATCCACCCCCTTGTTGCGCGGATTGTAGTTGTCCAGCCGCAGGAGGGGAATGATCGAAAGGCTCGTGAAGACGTTGCGATACGGTTTGGAGGATGATAGAAAAGCTCTTGCGACTGAATCCGGATGCTCCACGGACGACTCCGGCGATGGACTTGTCTCGTCCCTTCCCTCGAGCAGGTTTATTTCACCTCTCCCCGCAACGAGTGACGCTGCCGGATCGGCGGGCTTCGGCTGCTCGATGTACGAAAGCTTGTAGCCGGTGGAAGTGTACGATGCGTACACCAACGATCCCTCTTGATTCACTCTCGGAAGAAACGCACCTCCCAGGACATTGGTAAGTTGACGCTTCACGCCCGACTCGAGTTCGGTTTGATAAACGTTGAAGACCCCCGTTTCATCTGACACATAATAGAGGAATCTGCCGTCGTGCGAGAACGAGGGATTCCGCGCATCACCTCCCCTGACGACGACGCGCAAACCCGAGCCATCTTCGTTGATCAACGCGACGGATTGGTTGTACCCTGTAGAGTAGCCAAACGCAACGACCGTTCCATCCGGTGACCAGACCGGCGTAAAGACCTGCTCGCCATTCGAAAACGTCGTGACGCTCCTGCGGTTCTTCCCTTGAGCATCTGCGACTCCAACATTAGCGGTACCGTCTTTTCCGATCGCGAAAACAAGCTTGGTGCCATCAAGTGAGAGGTTCGGATTCCATGCGCGGAGGCCGTACGTAAGCCGCTCTTCACTCTCTTCCTTCGTATCATACCGGTAGATATCGGACAGTCGGGACCAGTGCGGGTTGTCGCGATTGATCCTGGAGTAGTACAGATATCGTCCATCCGGAGAGTAGGACAGCGTTGATCTTGCAGCAACGTCAAGTTGCTTTGACGACTTCTGTTCAAGATCGTAGAGATAGAGTGAGCTGAGAGAAAAGTAATCCTCACCTTTGTTCGACACGTAGGCAATCTTCTTTCCATCGGGCGAGAAAGCGGGATAGAAGTTTCCAAATCCCTCTTTCTCGATGAGCTCCCCTTCCGACCGGCTCGAAGTAATCGCGGCGGCGACTTTCTGATACTGCTCCACTTTGGCTTTCTTCCATTCATCGTACAGTTCGAAACCCGATTTCCCAAGAACTGCCGCGATGGCACCATCGACGGTGACACGGGGCGGCGAAGCAAGCGATCGTGAGAGTTCCTTCAGCTTGTCGACGCCATATGACTCTGCGAGGTATTGAACGATGGAAAAGCCGGCGTTGTATGACGACTCATTCCCCAAGCTCGTCTTCCCGAAAATCGCCATCTCATCCCACGTCAGAGGATTCCCATCCAGCATATACATCCTCAGGATCATATCTCGATGTGAGTCCCAGTAGTCGAACGCAAAGTCGGGGTGATTGAACTGGGCAACACCTTCGGCAAACCAGCTCGGGACAACGAAGGCTGAAAGCGGATAGGAAACGATCGCGTTCGGATAGCCGTAGAGCACATCCGTCCGGCGCTCGGCTTCGTAGCCCAACCACTGGAGATAGATGGCGGGAAACCTACGGCCAAGTTTCATGGTCGTCTGAATTTGGACGATGTGCGTGAACTCATGCGTCACCACATCTCTTAGCCACGGGTGCGTGCCTCGCAGCTCAAAGTCTAGAGCCGGAGCCCAGATTTCAATCTTGTTGTCGTAGAAATACGCCGCTCCGTTGGAGTAGTCATCATGGTCCCGGATGACGAAACTTACTTTTTGATCCGGCTCGTGCTGATAGAGCTCCGTGATCGGTTTATAGACTTCTTCGGCGATGGTCGCAATCTCCCGTGCAGTCCTCTCGCTCCCATTGTGGAAGTGAATGAAGAAGTGCGCCGTTTCAATCGTGCGCCAAGCGAGCTCGGGGTGCGGATACAAATCATCCTGTCCGAACATCACGGAAGAAGCAAAAAGGAGAAATGCGAAGAGAGCAGTGTGCTTCACGGAACCTTAGAATTTGAGTTCGACGCGAGTGACGCGATCCCTCGCCAGAGAAATGTACGCCGAGCGCTTGATGGATTGTACAGTCGCTTCGACTGTTACGTACGGGACGATCCTGTAGTTTCCGAGAAAGCTCGTCCGATCCGACGAGTAGAGTGGGACCGGATAGAAGCCAATTGGGAGATTCTCATTCATGATGGCGAAACTTCCAAGCGAATCGGTCCTCGCAGTGACGGCACCGCTGACCGTGACCGTGTATGATTGCTTCACTTCCGCCCCAACAGTGAACTGCACCGTGTAGATTCCGCTCGGCACGGGAACACCGAAGGAATCTTTCAAATCCCACTGCACGCTCAAGGGACCCGGCGAGACCTGCCCCTCGTACAGAAGACGCCGCAGACGGTTTGACCGGTCAAAGACCTTGATGCGCACAGTCACATTCGGATCGGTTACTTGGAAGACTCTCGACTCAGGCGGATTTGCGTCGACGTACTCATAGTCGTAGTGCAACGCGATCGGGACGTTTCGTATCGGATTGCCGATTCGATCAGTGACGAAACCTGAAATCCCGTAGCCCGATATCTCAAACTCGATGCCGGCGACGGGGATATCCCTCTCGCAACCGAGGAGCAGAAGAACTGCCACGGCGGTCAAGATCTCGCTTCTGAACCCCTGACTCCTTCTCCTTCCATGAAACTCTGCCGGTTTCATTTTACAACCGCTATCTTGATGATCGCCACATCGCTTTGCCCGTTCGCCGTCGCTTCAATCCGCGCGAGGTAAATCCCGCTTTGAATGCCCGAGACATCCCAGGTCACCTCCCCATCCACGCCTCCGACCGCGCGTCCTTGCAGCTCCGCAATCTTCACGCCCGCAAGGTCTAGAATCTTAACCGATATCGTCGCGTCACTGGACGTAAAGTAACGGATTTGGGTCGACGACCCGTAGACCGGATTCGGCCAATTGTAGACGCGCTCCTTGGGAAGGAACCCTGAAGCAATGGGTGAGGGATTCGTCGTGCCGATCTCTGTGAAGGATGTCTGCGCCGGATTGAGCTGATACATTGGCCAGAGCATGCTCGTCGCATTATAGCGTGCGGTGAGATCGACGGCGGCAATACGACCCTCGACATCGACGGACGCCAATCCAACCGTCGCCAACCCGCCCGGTTGAGCGACGGGGAACAAGCAGGGCGTACGGAATGTCCGGCCGGTCAGCTTGACAAGATTCTCTGCGAGACGGTGGACTCCAAACCGATAGACCCAAAGATCACCCTTCGAGTCGATGCTGAGGATATCGGGCTTCCCATCGCCATCGATATCCCCGATGATCGGGCCCGAACGGACCGGCCTCGACTCACTCCCCATTCGGACGGGAAATCCGTCCGCGAGAATTCCGATGCTGTTGAAAGCGAAGAGTTGCCCTTCGTTCGAGATGACGACGATCTCTTTTCTGCCGTCGCCATCCAGATCCGCCAATGCAGGTGGAGTTGGAAAGTGCTCGAGAGGTCCGCACAACGAGTTCGGGGAGTCGTACTCGCGAATGATCGTTCCTTCCTCGTCAGAGATGATCAGCCGGTTGTCGGGGCGTTTGTTCGGATCCGACTGTCTGTTTACGAAGAGGACGATTCGCGGCTTTCCGTTTCCGAGAACATCGCCAGCGACAACATACTGCGACGAGCCATTCGTCTGGAACGATCTTGTCTGTTGCTGTGTGTTCAGATCATAGATTTTGACACCTTCAGCGCTGACCGCTGCAATTCTTCTTCCTCCGATCCGGCAGATGCTCGACGTATAGGGAGGCGCGGACTGAAGCGTTCGGATCGTGCCATCGAGGGAAATCGCTTGAATCCCGTCATCTCCTCCGTAGGCAATAAGAATCGTGTCCACGAACATGACGAAAATCTGGCGAGCGGGGGCCTTGAATTGTCGCTCCAGCTTCGTTCCTCCTCCCACTCGCTCGGCCCGCCAGAGATAGACACCGTCTCCCGCGGTCGCAACGTATACCTTACCGGTCACCGGATGCTTCAGGAACGCGAGTGGTCCGATAGAAGGGACATCGACTTCTGCCAGAACTCCGTTCGGCTCNNACATCCGCTTCTGCAAGAACACCGTCCGGCTCACCGGAGACCGACGCCCCGTTCTGCTTCCAGCCGAGGATTGCTCCCTTGCCGGTCGGAGAGCCGCCCCTCCCATCCGGGCCCGTAAACATCGTCCGAGTGTGGATGATCTCTGCATTCCCATCTCCATCAATGTCGACCGGATACGCAAACGAGCTGATGTCTCCCGGAAGTTTCTTCGGGAAACCAGCGAGCGGTTTGATGCGATCATCGCCTATCTGAACGGTTGCTCTCATCCGCGGCGAGCGCCTGCTGAACTCCTTCATTGTCACCAAACTTGGAGCACCGCTGTAGCTCTTGCTGTTGGGATTGGAGTTTCTATCGAAGATGTTTTTGAAAACGACCGCGGCATTCCCATCGAACCAACAATCGAGCGGCCAACCGAGCTCCGTCTGAGAGCCCGCCTCCAGGAAGTCGTAGCTCTGACCAATGTCTTGTGAACCGTCCGCCTCCTCGAGATCAACCCCACGATGGCTTGGATTCGCATTGACCGTGTTGTTCAGCAAACCCGTTCGAATCACNNTCAATGTGCCAGATGAGGATGCCTCCGCCCCTGTATGGCTCGTCGCCAGTCGTCAGACCGGGAAGAGCCCAGTCGAAGTCCTCCACATCGATCACCGATCCGCGGATGCCGGACACATCGTCCAGCCGAAATCCCGTTGTGTCGCCGCCAAAGTGCCTTGTCAATGTGGTGTTCCCTTGACGGACCGTGAGACGCAGTCCATTCTGCTGCGGATCGCGGCTCCGGTTTTCCATGAGGAAGTATTCTCGATCGTTGATCGGAATCTTGTAGATCGTATCCTGATCCGCGTTCGTCAGGCCAACAGCCGGAATGTTGATCGATGTTGTGCCGGATGCAATTGTAACCGGACTGACCCACCCGAGATGTATTTTCTCCCAGGCAGACGGTTCGGGGGNNCGCTGAATGCGCCGATGGCAGCCGGGTCCATCAGCCCGAACCGACCGATGGCTGACTGGCCGGTTTTCGTATCGAAGAGGTCGGGCAAGCCGAGATAGGTTCCGAACGACGCAGCAAGCAAACCATTGATGCTCAGTTGAAGCGTATCAATGCGGCCCCCGGTGGAAATGGGACGAGACTCGGTCTCGGGCAGGATGATCGTATTGGTGATGCGGACCGTCCCCCCATCGACGGCAATGCCGGAGAATGACTGGTCTTTCAGATAGTCCCGGAACGTCTTCAGCGTAAACGTAATCGACGGAAGATCGTTGGGCGTCGGATCATAGCCGAGGATGCTGACGAGGTCGATGTCCCTTCCTACGCCTGCATGGAAAAGAACAAAGGCGTCGTAGCGTGAGAACTGAAGTGCGGGATAGGCTGAATCCGCCGTACGCCAGCTCTCCACCACGAAATCGGCCAGCCGCTTATTATCGCTTTCATCCTTCGGAGGTGAGTAGGAAGACATTCTCTTTGGCAGAGTAACAATACGGCCAAAGACGTCGCCCTTGATGAGGACTTTCCCGTTCGAAACCTTGCGAAAGTAATTGGCGAGGAAGTGGAGCTTGTAGGCGAAGTACGCCGAGTCATGCGGCGCCGGATCAAAATGGCGAGACGACGCGGCAGCATCACGCTGGAACTTCCCGTTTCCAGTTGAAAGAGTGTCCGAGTCCTGCTGAAACTCCACCATCAACGCGAGTACCCGGATGGTGTCGGCCTGAATTCTCGCGACTCCGCTTCCGAGAGACAAAGAAGAAGGGCGGGGCTCGAGCTTGTAGGAAATCGGACGGGGTGCTCGATCACCCTTGATTGCACCGGGAACCTGGCCCGACAATTTGGGGTCGAGGCCGGAAACGATCAACGTGATGAACAGGAAGTACAAAAGGACGCGATGAGGCTGCATGGATCTCCTGGTTACTCACTGGAATGCGAAAACGTGCGCCCAAGTTATATGGACGCGCCTCCCCAGGAGATCAGAAGCGTGAAGCGTAGTGTTTCCCCAAGAGGATGCTGCTCTTCAAAGGTGCTGATATAACTGAAGTCGAATCCGTAGATATCGTATCGAACCCCGGCGCCGAAGGTCAAAAACTTTCTGTTTCCATATTGCGGGTCTTCGTAGAAATACCCTGCGCGCAACGCAACCCACTTCGGATTACCGTACCAGTACTCCAGCCCCATGCCCGTCACAAACTCGCGGAGCTCTTGCCTGAAGGATTTGTCGGCCCACGATGTGAAAACCGCTTTGTAGAACGGCTCGGAGGTTCCATCCGCCTTCTTTGCGATGAGAAGCTTGCTGACATCGACGATGGCGGAGAGATTGTTGAAATCACTGTCGATCACCTTGTAGGCAAGACCCAATCTGAAATTCGTCGGAAGCGGATCCGCCTGCGCTTTGTCGATGTAGGTAAGGGCCGGACCGATATTGGAAAGATTCAACCCGACGCTCAAGCGGTTCCCGATGTCGAGACCCGTGAAGGGAATTTCGAGGCTGCGTGGCCTGTAGAGCAAACCGACATCAAAGCTGAACCCGGAAGCGATGCCCCGGCCCTTTTCCTCCGCCGTTCCAAACGGGGCCAGACGACTGTGGATGAAACGACCGTTCACGCCAACCCCCAGCCCGTCAGAGAGCTTCGTCGCATAACCGACGGTAACGGCAAACTCATACGCTTTGAATGTTTCGAGGACGGTCGGATCATTCTCCGTTCGATTGAACTCGCCGAGGTTCAGGTAGGTGAGACTTGTTGAGAGCGTCCCGTCTAACTCGGGAAACTCACGTCGAAATGCGAGATAGTCGATGAAGAGATCGGAGAGCTGAAACTGGGGCAGCCAATTGGCGTGTGAGATGCTCAACTCCGATCCATTTTGGAATGCAAGGCCTGCAGGATTCCAGAACGACGCGGATGCATCGTCGGCCAATGCGGCTCCGGCCTCCCCCATACCACTCGCACGAGAATTCGGCGAGATCAACAGAAACGGAACCGCTGAAGTTGAGACTTGGGCAAACGTGGACTGCATCGCAACCAGAATGACAACGGCAAGTCCCAGGATTTTCTTCGTCATGACAATCATCCTCCTAAGAGAAGAATTGGCCCGACAGTCGTTCGTCGGGGTGGATAAAATAGTCTATTTTAGAGTGACATACAACTCTCGCCCTCCGCTACCCAACGCAGGCTTAACAAATTCGTTGGCAACTAACGGAGCACCGTCAGTTTCCCGAGCACCTCACTGGACGTAGATTGTTCATCTGATTTGGCGATCACCCGATAGAAGTACACCCCGTTTGCCACTTCATTCCCATCCCTGTCACGCCCGTCCCAGGGAATTTGGACGAAGCGGTCCGAGACGGAGGGAACGGCAATGACTTCGACCAACCTCCCCGCCAGCGTATAGATTTTGATCTCGACGTTTATCGGATCGAACGAAGTACGCTGGAATGTGAACGTCGTCGTCCGGTGAAAAGGATTAGGATAGTTGAAGACGTTGTAGATGGCCAACTGAGATGACGACCGGACCTCAAAATACGATTCGGCAGTCGATGAGTTGTTGTGAATATCCCATGCCTTAACCGCGATGGTATGACGTCCTTCTGGGAGATCGGTCAATGGGTACTTTGCCTGTCCGCTTCTGTACGTGTCGAGATTCCCGCGATAGAAGTTCGTGAGGTCTATCGTACGAGCCGATCCGTCGAGCGTCGCTTCGAGCCGATGTCCGATTCCAGCCGTCGAAGTGTTGATGCCGCTATCATCGCTCAGGTCAACCAGAAGCGTTGCATCCGGCCGTATCACGTCACCGGCTCTGAACGACGGATCATCGAACCGAATATCAATACGTGGCCCAACCGAGTCTGCCGCCACGCTTCCTCCCGATCCCGACACAACGATGTTTTCAGTGAACCCACTTGCGTCGGATGAATCGCTCCAGGCATAGAGCGAAACGCGTGATCTGTTACCATCGTACGAAACGTCCTTCGGGATGGGAAACGTGCCGCGATAGACCCCGTTCTTGACTGAGATCTCCCCTCGGTAGAGGAGACTGCCATTGAGCTCAAATTGAAAGTCGCCCCATTCCGGGACATTGACCTTCCGCTTGGAATCGTACACTTCGAGAAGTGCACGTCCATTCAACGTGCTCCAGACACTCCCATTCGTACGTCGGACCGCCCCTCCGACGGTTACGTTGGCGAGGGTCGGAACGGAGATGACCTCTTCAGCCGCCGCATCGTTGATGCTGTCGACGGTCACAATGGAGCGGGGCATCGCAAGACGAAGCGTTGGATCCGCCAGGAGATGGAACTTCAGATCATTATAGTAGTCGACGGGAATCTGCTTGGTTGCCCACATGGCATCGCCCAAACGCACCGGCAATCCTTGAGGATCGCGCTTGAAGAGGTTCGTATAGAAGATCTCGTTGACGGCCGCATTGAATCCGGAGTAGACCACGCGATCCGCCGTCATCACGCAGATGGCCCCGATACTCGGCATGGTGAGGAGAAGCTCCCCCGCGCTGTTTTCGGCGGGATAGTCATAGCGCGCAAAGTCGCATGTCGCGGCGACAAGCAGGAAGAGCCGCCCCGTGTTCCTTAGCTTCGAGAAATCTTCATCCTTTGAAAAGACTTTTTCATGAGCCCACTGGTCGGGATTGCCGTGGCCGGTGTAGTTCAAGACCAGCGTCCCCTGGTTGATGGCATCGACAATCGCTTGATTGGCCGTAGGTTTCCTTCGTCCCGTTGATGTATTGACCGTCGGATACTCAACGATAAAAATCTTGTTCTTCTGAAACGTCGCCGGTGTGTAGGTTCTGGCAAGGGTTTCCGACTGCTCCGTATGAATCCTCCCGTCGTCGGTCACCGACGTCAAGCCGTCATCCGCCACGAAAGTTACGCGGTTCCGCCACGGATCAAGCGGCGCCGAAGTTTCGTAGACGATAATCTTGTCGACAACGTCTTTTGCCTCTTTGGCAGAGCGCACCGGCAGGCGACCGATGGGAAGGGATGTCCGCTCCGAGCCGGGCTCGAGCAACACATAGAAATCGTCGCTCGCAAACGTGTTGATCTCGTCGATGGACTCCATCGACTCATACGGAGGAATCCAGTTCCGATCGGTGCTCTTGATGTTCTTGTAGTCATAGTTGCCTCCGCCGAAGAGGAGAATGTACTTTGGTTTGACGATCCAGTTCACCTGTGCATACTTGATGAAATCCCGAATCGCCATCGGATCGACCATCCCTGTCGAGAATTCGTTGAAGATCTGCTCGATGTTGACGACGGCGGTTTTCAGCCGGTCTCTTCCCTCGCGATGCTCTTTCAATCGGTTCGCTTCGCTTTGGAAGTCCGGCGGAGTAATGATGATGAAGTCGGCCCCGGCCACCGTGCCGTGGAGATTCGAATTCGCGATGCGCTTCAGGTTTGAAGGTGTCTTGAATCCCTTCGGACCGACAGCGGCGAACTCGCGCACCGATCCGGCTGCTTGCGGAACCTGGAATCTGCAGATGGATGCATCGGCTGGATCAAAACTCAAATTTGTAATCTGACGCGGGCCGGCGTGTGCGGAAACGTCGAAGGCGAAGACGTCTCGCGACGACATCTTTGAAAGAGCGTACTCAACGAGCGCAGTCGTGTCGGGTGACGTGAAGAGGAGAAGGTCATTATCGGCCTCGAACTTCTGCCGATAGTGAATCTCAAACCAATCCAACCAGCCCTTCGCGTCGCTCCGAAGCACAAACGAGAATCGAAGGACGCTCCGATTACTCGGATAGTCTCCGCGGCGCGTCATGGAGACGACGGGCGATCTGTAAAAATACGCGCCAATTGGTCCTCCACCGATGGAAATCGGATACGTGGGGATGGAGCCAAGCGTCAGATTGTTTTCCTGAACACGAAACGAGTCGATAGACGATGACCGGCTCATCACAACGATCCGGTACTCGACCGGCTTCGATGCATCAACGCCCGGGAGCGACGTGGTGAAAACAGCCGACGTGTTTGCATTGTCGAAGAGCTGGCCAAACCACTCACGCCCCGAGGGGAGCTTGTCTTTCGTCAGCTCCTGCTCAAGGAATACTTTCCCCTGATAGTCGGAAGGTTTGTAGGTTCCACCTAGAGGCGATGAAGAAAGCGTTGCCATGTCCTTGCCGCGACCCGCTCCGCCAAACGTCAGGAAGTACTGATTCGTCTCGGTGTAATAATTGATGTAATGACTGAACGTTTTCCGCTGAGGTTCGTAGTTCCATCCACGTGTTGACATCCCGTAGAATAGAATGAAGTCTTCGCCATCCAGAACGCCGTTCGTATTTTTGTCGACGACCAGACGTGCTACCTCCTCCAGACCGTCGGGTCTGGGATCCCGGAGATCCTCGGGCAACGCCTTCCCCCCATTACCGAAAATCCTGATAGAATTGATATTTCCGATCGAACTTAACGCGATCCCTGCACCAGTGAGGAACGGCTGGTCTATCTTGTAGATGCCCGTTTCTTTGACTTCCATCCTGTACCATTCACCGCCGGCAAGAGGGGAATCAGCCGCCGTTTTCCCCAACGAAATCGGACTCGCTGGGAGACCCGGAATTGACAAGTCCGGCCTCATCAAGAAGGAAATCGGAACCGTTTGGTCCGCCGATTCCGTGAATTGAATCCGGACGACGATTCTACTGTAGACTCTTGCAACCCCACGCGCCGAGGAGATCTGAACGGGGTAGAGCCGTAACGTTCCCAGGAGAAGGCCCCGGGACTTCCCAACATTCGTCACTTGGGCAACCTCTCGCGGGAAGAACTCGCCGGATAATTGTTCCCCACGTAGGGGGGTGTTCCTGGCCGAGATGCCAAAATCCTTGTTAGGAAACAGTTGTGGAAATGCCGCCGGCTTGATCCCGCTCAACTCTCGGTGGTCCGCGGCCAGGATTTGGATTCTATACTCTTTCGAAGGGAGGTGTAGCGCGGTCGCTCTGAATGGTACAAGGGGTGATCCTTGCTCGCCTCGTGCAATGATCGAGCCCTGGAAACGAAACTCCGTGTACCCGTTTCCTTGATCGGCGGATGGGGCGTTCGAAAAGACGGGATGGAATTCAACAACGATGGAACGAGCATCTTCGCTCAACACGCGAAGGTCGCTCGCCGGTTGTGCGAACAACCGGATCGACACTGCTGCCAGAACCAGGACGTGGAGGAGGATTCTCATGTAAATGAAAAAGCCGAATGAAGTCTCGACAAGCGATTTCATTCGGCTACACTCCCGGAGCTGTACCGAACTTGATAAAGGCTTGTCTCGTTTAGAATTCAACGCTGAACGAAACCCGTTCTGCTACTCGTTCAGAACCAACCTTTAACAAATTCTGCTATACAATGCTCCTGTGGAAAATTTTCTCGTGAAAAGATACTCATTCGATCGTACAGAGTCAAGATGTTTTTCCTTCGTCCAACGCGTTCGTGTGACGCCGACCATTCACATACGAACGCTACTTGACGGTGTGTTGTCCGCGCCGCGGACCTGCGACGGGGAAGAGAATCAGCAGTTCCTTCACGATTCTCAGGTCTGCGTCAGTGAGCTATGTCGCTCGACATCGGTCAATTCGAGCGACGAGGCAATGACCAACTTGCTCAATGGGCGTGCGTGACGGCCTGGAAAATTTTTGATTGCTTGTGTGTCAAAAAATCTCTATTTTTATTCGGTTTTTTCTGCATTTTGAACTGGTGAATCATGTCAAGACCCCTTAACATTCTATTTCTTTCAAGCGAAGTTGAGCCGTTCGCCAAGACCGGAGGGCTCGCCGACGTCTCCAGCTCTCTCCCCCAGGCGATCAAGGAGCTGGGCCATGAGATCCGCATCATGATGCCTCGGTACCGGTTCATCAGCGAGCGGAAGTTCAAGCTCCACGATATCATTCGGCTCAAGGAAATCCAGGTCCCCCTCGGAAAATCGGTCGAAGTCGGTAACGTGAAGTCTTCCTTCATCAGCAATCTCAAGGAAAAGGTCCAGGTCTATTTCCTGGACAATGCAAAGTTCTTCGGTCGAGAAGGCATCTACCAGAATCCCGTCTCGAAGAAGGATTACAAAGACAATGACGAGCGGTTCATTTTCTTCTGCCGCGGGGTCATCGAAACGCTTAAGCGATTGGGGTGGCAGCCCGACATCATCCATTGCAACGACTGGCAGACGGGACTCGTTCCGGCGTATATCAAAACACTCTACTCGTCCGACGGTTTCTACAAGAATATCAAGACAGTTTTCACCATCCACAATATGGCGTACCAGGGCGCATTCCCCCACGACTCGTTCGAGAAATCAGGTCTGCCGAAATCCATCTTCAAGCCTGAGGGAGTCGAAGCGTACGGTAAGTTCAATTTCCTGAAGTCCGCTCTCTGTTATGCCGACTCGATCACGACGGTGAGCAAGAGATACGCCGAGGAGATCTGCACATCGGACGAATATGGAGCCGGCCTGAACGGCTTTGTCTCAAAGCGAAAAAAGGATCTTCACGGCATCCTGAACGGCATCGACTACGGCATTTGGGATCCACTGATGGACGAGTTCATCTACAGGAAGTTCGATCTCAAATCCCTCGATGCGAAGCTCGACAACAAGCGGGCCCTTGCCGGCCGGCTGGCGCTCCCTTTTAAGGAAACGACTCCACTCATTGGGGCCATCTCGCGCCTCGTTGACCAGAAAGGTTTCGATCTGGTCCTCGAAGTTCTCGACGACATGATGAAACTGGGAATCCAGTTCGTGATGCTCGGATCCGGCGAGAAGAGCATTGAGAAGAAGTTTGAATCGATTCAAAAAAAACATCCAAACCAGATAGGGCTCTTCTTCGGTTTCGACAATGATCTCGCCCACCTCATCGAAGCGGGAAGCGACATGTTTCTGATGCCGTCGAAGTACGAACCGTGCGGTCTGAACCAGATGTATAGCATGCGGTACGGGACGGTCCCCGTCGTGCGTGCGACGGGAGGATTGGACGATACGGTCGAGGACCATTCGAGTGGAGGGAAGGGGACCGGATTCAAGTTTGAAAAATACGATTCAAAGGAATTGCTGAAAGCCATCCAGCGCGCCGTTAAGGTGTATCAGCAGCCGGAAGAATGGAAGAAGCTGATGCGGAACGGGATGATGAAGGATTTTTCGTGGGAGTTTTCTGCAAAGCAGTACGTCAACCTCTATAAAGAACTGTTAAGACAGTAAGCGCGTGAAGGTTGAAGAGATCGGCATTTTTTTTGACCGCGATGGCACTCTGAATACTGAAGTAGATTATCTCTCCCGTCCTGAGGAGCTTCAACTCATTCCTAATGCCGCCCAGGCAATTCGAGAGGCAAACGAATTCGGAGTCAAGGTTCTGATCATCACAAACCAGTCGGGGATCGCCCGCGGTTTGTTCACCGAGCACGATCTCGAGGCGATTCACGAGAGGCTCCGGTTGCTCCTTGCCCGACACGGTGCCCACGTCGACGGAATCTACTTCTGTCCTCATCATCCGGAGTTCGGTGTCGCGCCGTACAGGAAATCATGCCGTTGCCGAAAACCGAAGACGGGGATGCTCTCCAAAGCGGCGAGTGAACACGGCGTCGATCTGAAGCAATCGTTCGTCATCGGCGATCGTTGCATCGATATGCAGGCGGGCCGGGCCGCGGGCTGCACGACGACGCTCGTCCTCACTGGCTACGGGGCGGTCGAGCGCGATGAGTGTCTCGAACAAACGCGCGTCGATCACGTCGCACCAAGCGCGTTCGAGGCATGGCAGTTCGTGAAAAGTGTGCTAAAGAAACGATCGAGAAACTGAACTACAAGGTACTCTCTGTGAACCGAGTCTGTTGTTTGGCCGTACCCATCGTCGCATTCCTCCTGTCTGGTTGCACCGAAACCCCAAATCCCGTCGGCGCCGGACTGCTGCCAAAGACAGACTTGCTCGATCTCGACACGACGACGACGTCGGCGAGCAGCAGCGCAACGATCTCTTCGGTCCCCTCCGCTTCCACCTCACGAATTCTGGTCGGAACTCGCGAAAATATCGAATCGTGGGGGATCATTCGTTTCATTCCTCTTCCTGATTCGCTCAAAGGTGTCAGGGTTTCCGGTGCCGATCTCGTGCTTCGCTCCGTCTATCACTATGGTGATTCTCTCGCAGGATTCTCTGTTGCTCTCCACCAGATCACGGCGGACTGGAGCCTCGACTCGCTCAATTACTTTGCCATCTCGACTGGCGGTTTCTACAATCCTGTGCCGATGCGATCGCTGAACCTGGGTTCGATTGGCGACACGGCCACCATCACCCTGGCCCTCGACACGGCGGTTGTGCGAAGTTGGCTCGACAGCGTTGGGGACTCCGTGACGACGAATCACGGGTTCATCCTCCGACCGACAAATTCGAGCGTCATCAAAGGATTCGCATCGTTCAGTGCAGTCGATGCAACGTACCGACCGAAGCTCCAGGTTCGGTACACCAGGGAGGGTTCGACGCGAGTCGACACCGTCACGATCAATACCGGCATCGAACGATTCGTCGCTCGATATACGACCGGAGTCGGCGGGTCGGACATCTCACTTCTGTACGTTCGCAACGGTATCTCGACACGCGGGATCGTGCAATTCGATGTATCGTCCCTCTCGCCGAAGGCGGCAATTCACAGCGCAATTCTGGAACTGACGCTTCACAAAGACCTCTCCCGTTTCAACAGCTACACGGTCGACTCCAGCTATGCCTTCTATGTGACCGACAATGGGAACGTTACTTCCGCGTTGTACACGCTAAGCGAAAAAGCGCTCGTGAACGGTTTCACCGTGTATCGCTATGAAATTGGAAGATTCGTACGTCAGTGGCTCCACGGAGCACTCCATCACAAAGTCGCTATTGGAGGATTCGATGAGCCGAACTCGCTGGACCTTTTTGTCCTTTACGGCGCCGGCTCGCCTGCCGCTCTCAGACCAAGACTGAAAATCATTTACTCGATCGTGAAGTGAACTATGAAAACACAACGCCTTCTCCGTCGTTCGGGCGGTTCGGCTCTCCTTAGCAGTTGGCTGATCATCAGCGCGCTGAGCTCAACCGCGCTGGCCGGCGGATCAAGTTATTCGCGATTCGGTCTCGGCGATCTGCTCCACTACGGCGGAAGCCGAACGGACGCCATGGGAGGGGCCGGCATCGCACTGTTGGGTGACGGATTCATCAACAGGTTGAATCCGGCCGGCCTCGCGCGCATCTCCAATACTCGCATCTCCGGCGGATTTCAGTACGTGAATTTCTCATCGGAAGATGTTGTAGGATCCGGATCGTTTGCGCGAGGCGAGTTCAAGGGTCTCGCCTTCGGCTTCCCGATTGACAAAGAGAAGGGGATCGCACTATCGCTGGAGTCCACGCCCTTTAGCAGCGTCCACTACGCGATCGAGAACGCAGCCACTCAACTTCATCAGTCTTTCTATGGCACCGGGGGATTGTCGCTTCTTGGCCTCGGCGGCTCCTACGGCCCCGCAAAGGATCTCCTCCTTGGGCTCAAATTCAACTACCTCTACGGGCGCATTCGCCAGGTAGGGAAATTTGATTTCGTCGATGCCTCGTTCACCGACAGCGATATTCATCGGTCTGATTTCTATTCGGGCTTCAACTTCACCATCGGAGCGATTTATGAAGGCGTCTCCACGCTGCTTGACGCACCGTCGATGAAACCGTTGACGGTCGGATTCATCATCTCCACACCCGCACAATTCTCGGTCGATCGCGAGAGCGTTCTCACGACAGGTGATAATGCAACATCAGACACGACATTCACGAGCTCCGGCAAGGTCGATCTCCCGCTTGCCCTCGGCGCGGGCTTCTCGTATCAATTCTCGAATCGCTTCAACCTCATCGGAGACGTTTATCACCAATTCTGGAAGGAGGCATCTCTGTTCGGCAGCAAGAGTGCCGATCTCAGAAACAGCACGCGCATCAGCCTCGGCTTTGAGGCCCTTCCGGAACGCGACATCGATACCTACTGGAAAAGGGTTGCGTATCGGGCGGGATTCTATTATCATTCGGCCTATTACAACATCAACCAGACACCGATCAACGAGTTGTTTGTCACGGCAGGATTGGGGTTACCCATCGGTCCGGATGCGCGCCTCAACGTCGGCCTTCACGCAGGCATCCGTGGTGAAACCTCCAACAACTTGCAGCGGGACACGATCTTTCGCTTCACGGTGTCTCTTAGCGCGAGCGAAGCATGGTTCCTGAGATTCGAAGAGGAATAAATCCCTTGTCCGGAAGCCTATCTACTATGAAACTCCTTTCATTGGTTACCACCCTGACCGTTGCACTCCTCGGAGCATGTTCCGTCGCGCTTTCTCAAGGACTCCCCTCTCAGGAAGTTCTGAAGAACTGGAGTCTCTTTTCCGAATACCACAAGAACGGAGACTTCGTCACGGCCTCACCGTACGGCTGGAACGTTGCCCGACTCGATCCAACCCGTTTCAAGACCCTCTACACAAAGCTTGCCGAGTGCTACTACGGTCTCTATGAGAAGGAGACGCTTCTCGAGAAGAAAACAGCGTACGCCGATTCGATCATTCTTGTGTACGATCTCGGCATAAAGCATGCCCCGGAAAAGGCTCATTCCATGTATCTCCTCAAGGCGTACTCGCTGGAGAACTACTTCGAAGGGAGAGCGAAGGAAGCAATGAGCGCGTATGAGAAAGCGATTGAGCTGGATTTTGACGCCGTAGAGTTTGCCTACTTGGACCGTTATGGACTCCTTCTGATGAAAGAAGCATCAACAGATCCCTCCATGAAGGCGAAAGCCATCGAACTCTATCGCCGGGCGGGAGACAAAGATCCGGCGAATCAGACCGTCGTCGACAGACTCAAAAGACTCGTCACCGATCCAAAGGAGCTGATTGAACTTGCCGAGAAGAAACTGGCAACCGCTCCCGAGAAGATAGAGTATCTCTGGGCGGCGGCGCAAGCGTATATCCAAGCGGAGCAGTGGGAGGGTGCGGAACGCCATCTGCAAAAGCTGGTGAAAAAGTCGCCTAACACCGCAGTATATTGGAACGAGTTGGGTAAGATTCAATCACGACAGAGAAGATTCAAGCAGGCGATCGAATCGTACGAAAGCGCATTGAAACACAACGCCGCTCTGAAAGAAAACCTCTTGAACATTGCACTCTGCTTTCGCGAACTCAAGAACTTCGAATCCGCCCGCAGCTACGCCCAGAGAGCGGCACAGCGGGAAAAAGGATGGGGCCGCCCCTACATGGAAATCGGGGAGATCTATAAGGCAACCGTTGAGGATTGTGTCATGAACTCGAAAGGGGGCGACTGGGCAAAGCTCGATCTGAATGACAAACTCGTCTACAGGCTTGCGCAGGAATCGTACCTTCGGGCAAAGGCGGTGGAGTCGAACATTGCCGCCGAAGCCGACCGGCGGACAAAAGAACTTAGCACGCTCGTGCCGACAAAGGAGGACTACTTCTTTCACCGCGAAAAGATCAAGAACGGCAAGATGGAAATTCTGGGATCCTGCTACGTATGGATCCGCGAGGCAGCAACAGTCCCCACCCGATAAGACTTCACGATGATCGCGTTAGCAAGTGACCACGCCGGGTTCGAATACAAAGAGAGGCTCAAGAAGCTCCTTGAAGAATTGAACCTTCCGTACCTCGATTTCGGAACGCTCTCGAAGGATTCAACGGATTATCCCGAATGGGGGCACAAAGCTTCGGCAGCAGTCTCTGCAGGCGAATGCGATCGGGGCATCCTCGTTTGCGGAACGGGCATTGGCATGTCAATCGTCGCGAACAAACATAAGGGGATTCGGGCGGCGGCGTGTGAGTCCGTCACCGCGGCCCGCCTCGCGCGGCAACACAACGATGCGAACGTCCTCGCCGTCGGAGAACGCATCGCGGGCTGGGAGTCGGTCGTCGATATCGTCAAGGTGTTTCTTTCAACACCATTTGAAGGTGGCCGGCACGGACGGCGCGTTGAGAAGATTCACTCCCTCACAGAGAAGTGAGGTAACCCTTTCGTTGACTGAAACCGATCCGATTGAGCGGAGGATCATTCAAGCACTTGACGCCCAGTCCCAACTTCGAAAGCGACTGCAGTCAATCGATACGTTGAAGTCGTTCCGCTGTCTTTTCCCCGCTCATGAATCCCTTGGTTGTCGAACGAATCTTCCCATGCCAATGAAACACCTCCAGACGGTTGATCCCGATCTTTTTTCTGCAATCCAAAACGAAATCAACCGTCAGAACTCCAAGCTTGAGCTCATCGCTTCCGAGAACTTTGTCAGCCTCGCGGTCCTCGAGGCCCTCGGCTCCGTCCTCACAAACAAGTATGCCGAAGGCTATCCGGGGAAGCGCTACTACGGGGGCTGCGAGTATGTCGACGTTGCGGAGAACCTCGCCCGTGACCGCGCCAAGATACTCTTCGGCGCGGAGTACGCAAACGTCCAGCCCCACTCCGGCTCGCAGGCGAACATGGCGATGTACCTGAGCGTGCTGAAGCCCGGCGACACGGTGATGGGCCTCAACCTCGCCCACGGCGGGCACCTCTCCCACGGCCACCCCCTGAACTTCTCGGGCAAGTACTTCA
>DMMN01000267.1 GCA_003453835.1 Bacteroidota bacterium
GAGCCGATGAAGAGATAGAAGTCGAGAGCAGCCAAGCTGTGGTAAAGAGAACAGAGGCAATCATTGCCGTCGGGCTGCAGGCTTGGGAAGAAGACGGGGATCGAAACCGTCTCATGTCGTTCGAGACGGCGCGAAACGGCATCAATCTCCTCTTTCGGCACGGAGCGAAGCTTCTCGAGAGTTATGTCTATTTCTTCCTGAACGGCGAGTTGACGCCGGAGGCGCGAACGCTCCTGGAGCGGAGCCGAGACTACGCGGAAAAGGTCGCGCACAAGCTGAACAAGCGGCTTCGGTTTTCTGTGGTTTGCATCGGTGCAATGCATGCCGGTGATGCGCGTACGACAGTNNCTGTGTGAACGAGGAGTAGGAAACCTGCTCCTCGTACCGAGGCATGCCAACGGTACCGCAGAGTCTGCCCACGCCGGTCATTCATTCGGCTCCGGCGGGAACGGGTCGATCGGGATCGACGCTAACACCTGGCGCTTGATTGACCGCCTGAAGTCGACCACTCGGTACCGGTACTTCTGTAATGCCGGTAAATCGTATGTTGTTGTCGCGCCGAGCGGTTGCGCGTATCCTTGCCACAAATTTGCCGAATCGAAGATGCTTGCGATGGGGAACGTCGAGCATTGGAGCGGGTTCGAGCAGGGAGTCTTCATCGANNTGGGCTCGGAATCTCTGCGGCGGAAGCTGTCTGTACCTCTCTCTTCAGGCAAACGGCTCGATGACCGATCCGGATGATCGATGGTGTGAATATTTCCGAAACGAGCTGGAAACGAGCGCGGCGAAGTGGTTCAGTCTTTCGCGAGAAGATCAAGAAGAACTACAAGAGCATGCGAAATCCGACTTTCGACCGTGCGATATCTGCTGAGATGACGATGCCCGACGCCACCATCCATCAATTCCACTCCAACGGTTGCCACTACGGTATTTTCGTCGAGCGACCGATCCTCTTTCGGATGAATGACCTGACCCGCGACATCCTCGACCTTCTTTATGATCATCCTCTCACTGAGGAAGCTCTTGTCCGCGAGCTGTGTGGGAAACACGATGCGGCGCTCGTCCGGGAATCGTACAGGGAACTCATGATGCTGATCCCGAAACAGAATCGAGATGATCTGGAATCCCCTCATCGAGTCTTTGCCCCGAGAACGCTCAGTGTGGAACTCAAGGGAGACGGACCCACGCCGCGTGTCATCGCGCGGCAAGCCGTCCACACGTTGCTCCGGATGCTACCGGTCGCCGGGTTTGGGACCATTGTCCTGGAGATAGCCAAAGGATTCGATCCGGCCACCATCGAACCGATCTTCCGGTCTGCGCTGCGCGAGGCAAGGCGCACGAAGAAAGCAATATCGTTTGTGCTCAGTCTCCCGATCGAGTCGCTTGAGAAAGCATTCGATCGCCTGCCGCGCCGTTATGATTTTGCCCTGAACGTGCGCTGTGACCTCAGCGCGGCACTGGCTGCAGCTCGACCGGAGCTTGAGCGTCTTCTGCGCCTTCTCTCGATTGAGCGAGACGTCGTCGCAAGCGTCTCCTGCAAAGGGCAATCGGGCTCCTGCGCTGAACGCGCGTTGGGCCTTGCATCACTTGGCATGCGGGTCCTTCATTTCCCCAACGGCGGCGATGAGGTGCACCTTGTATCCGAGGGCCTACGGGCCTTGAGCCCCGGTCGGAACGGAGATCTTGGAAAGACCGGCGTGGCGGATCTTCTCAGATACGTTCATCGACTCCAAGAGGGACGAGGGATCGAATTCTCATGTGGGGCGGGAAAATGGTACTGGGCTGTTTCGTCGGAGGGGTACGTCTACCCGTGCCACAGGTTCATTGGCGATGACAGGTTCCGAGCCGGCGACATCGAGAGCCCTGAGTTCGATGGATCGGTCGCGAGGGCGTTTGGCCGAATTGATGTCCGTGGAAGAAGCGACTGCAATTCCTGCTGGGCAAGACACTTGTGTGGTGGCGGCTGTCCCTGGCGTGGATTCATGAGAGCCGGGGTCATTGGAGGGGTGGATGACCCCGAGTGTGAGCGCATCAGACTTAGTATCGAACGATCAGCCATTCACTACGGCGGTATGTCCGAGCCGGAGAAGGTCGCTCATGCCGCGCTCGCGGCTACCACGTACAGGGCACTTCCTCACTTCGATCAGGCGACCGATGGGGTTCGTCGGCGCATGACACTTGAATCAAGAGGAGAGAGTATGGTGCCTTTGATCCGTCAGGGCGATCTTCTTACGGTTGAATTCGCACCGGCCGCGAATGTCCGGGCCGGTGAGATTTTCTCGTACCGACGCGGGGACCGGATCATCACGCACCGCCTCATCTTCAAGATCGCCCGAAACGGTACGGTGTATTTCATCGAAAAAGGGGACAATGCGTTTTTCCAGGAGACCACGCACACCTCGGTTATCGGGAGAGTCATTGCCGTCAGACGTCGCAAAACAGATCAAATCCATGCGCTGGACGGGGGAATCTGGAAGATCGGAAGTGCGCTGATTGTTGCCTTCACGCTCGCGAGCTGGATAGCCTATTTCCTGCTTGCGTACGGCCGTTTGTTCTTTGCTCAGTTGATTCGACTGAAGTTCAATCTCCGCGAGGCAATTCGAAACACGACGGATGTGGGAACGCTTCATCGAGAGTCTCCATCGTTTTTGCGATTGACCAATAAGATCGTTCAAATGATCTCGGCCCTTACGGTAGCCACCATCACTTGGAAGGAGAGTCTATGGAGGAACCATTGCGTCTCGCGGAACTCCATCAGTTCAGACTGAACGGCAAGAATCTTGTCCTCGATGGCGAGACCGCGCGCGTCTTCGGCGTGGACGACCTCGCCTATGACATCCTTTTAGTCGCCGACGGAGCAGAACCATCGTCGATTCGTTCACGACTGGCCACCAGGTATTCCCCGGAAGATGTTGACGCCGTGTTCGAAGAACTTAGTGAGACGCGGCTGTTGGTGCAACAACCCCCGGCTCCGCCCACTTCTTCC
>DMMN01000069.1 GCA_003453835.1 Bacteroidota bacterium
TGGCCAGGCCTCGACAGTCCTGACACTTGGTCATGCGGTTGGAGCGTACAGAGTGAGCGCCTCCTCCGGCTCACTTATTGGAAGCCCGCTTACGTTCTCCGCAACCGCAGTCGCAGGTCGGCCGATGGCTCTCGCGATGGTCTCCGGAGACAACCAGTCGGCTCCGGTGAAGACGGCACTTGCGGATCCGTTTGTCGTTGCAGTGACCGACACGTTTGGCAATCCGAAGCAGGGTGTGGCTGTTCAGTTTGCCGTGACGGAGTTCCCGGCTGGTGCAGTTGGGCAGTCGCTCAGCAACGCGAACGTCTTGACGGACGCGCAAGGTCGCGCCGCAAGCGTTCTCACCGTCGGTGACAGCGCCGGAACGTATGTGGTCTCAGCCATCTCTGTCAACCTCATTGGCAGCCCGGTTCGCTTCACTGCCACGGCAGTTCCGAGCGGTGTTGAGAGGGTGGCCACGTCGATTGCGCTTACCTCAGGCAATGCTCAGGTCGATACGGTCGGTCGACGCATCCCAAGCCCACTGATCGTAACAGTTCGCGATCAGTTTGGTGCACCGTTCGCAGGAGCCACGGTGAGCTTTGCCATCTCCTCAACGCCGAGCGGCGACACGTTCGCGACGCTTAGCACTCCGGTGGTAACGACGGGTACCAACGGTCAGGCCGCAACATTCCTGACACTTGGTCGGAAGGTTGGCATCTACACGATCACGGCTTCCTCCGGCACCCTCGCTGGAAGCCCAATCACCTTCACAGCCTCAGCGGTGGCCGGTCGTGCGATCTTTGTAGCGGTGACCTCTGGCAACAACCAGACTGCTCGGCTCAGCACCGCACTGCCGGATCTATTTGTCGTGACGGTGACTGACACATTCAGCAACGTGAAGCAAGGCGTAAGCGTACAATATACTTTGACGAGTGCGCCAACCGGAGCCACCGGCCATCGGCTGACCGATCTCCAGAACGTCACAGATGCCGTTGGTCGGGCGGCTGCGCGACTGGTGCTTGGCAATCTGGCTGGTGCCTATGAGGTCACGGCGAGCTTTGCCGGTCTTGAGGGACAACCGGCGGTCTTCACGGCAACGGCCACCGGTGCGGCTGGTGCAACCCGCATCGTCTACACATCAGGCTCGGGTCAATCTGCCCCAATCTTGTCNNGGGTCAAGACGTATCGCTGAGAAGCGTTACAACCGACGCTCTCGGTCGTGCCTCTACTTCCGTGAAACTTGGAAGCAAGATCGGTGTCTACAAGTTCACCGCGACGTCAGCCGGTCTCAGCGGCAGCCCAATCGCGTTCAGGCTGACGGCGACCACCGGCCCGGCAGCGAGCATCGTTTCCCTCGCAGGCGACAGGCAAGTGAAGCCCGTCATGGCCACGCTGGACAGCGCATTTGTTGTTCGTNNTGACGCTGGGATCGAAGGCCGGAGAGTATGTGGTGAGTGCGACCGTGATAGGATTGCCCGGCATCCGATTCACTTCACAGGCAGTCCTTGGTGCTCCGGCTTCGATGGCGCTGATCTCGGGGAACAATCAGGTTGGCTACGTTCCGTTCGAGCTTGCTCAGCCGTTCGTCGTCAGCATCGTGGATGTCGGTGGTAATGCGCTGCCGGGTGTCAGCGTGCAGTTTGCCATCGTCAGCAAGCCTGCAGACGTGCTCGGCGAGCGATTGAGCGTCACGAACGTCACGACTGACGCCACAGGCCGGGCATCGACGATCCTTAAGCTCGGTGACAAGGTCGGTGTGTATGCAGTCCAGGCAACAACGCCCTCGGTTCCGGGTCTGTCGATAGTCTTCACGGCCACGGGTACTCTGCTGATCGGCGATGTCAATAGTGATAGAGAGACGAACATTGCTGACCTCACGTCCGTCATTGATCATGTGCTCGGCAGGATTACTTTGTCGCGCAACGATTCGGCGAAGGCGGATATGGATCGGAACGGCGTCATCAATATTCTCGACGTCATTGCGATCCGAGACAGCCTGCTTGCCATTGCACAGGTCGCAGCCGGAACCGAGGATGGCCAGTCGTCATCCACAAGCGACAGACCACAAATGCAGAACGTGTCGTTCGCAAGCGACACTCTGGCGGATGTGAAGGGTGAGTTTGTATTGACCGAGTCCGGCTTGCGATTCAATATGACGAACAAAGTGCCGGTCAAGGGCCTGCAGCTCATCGTGCGATTGAAGAATCCTGTGAGCATTGCCAGTCCGGATGCGATCTATCAACGTGCACAGAAGCACGAGTTCTTTGTCAACACGAGCGGGACCGAGATGCGCATTGTGGCGTACAACGCGCAGAACATCCCGATCGCACCGGATTCCGGAGCGCTCTTCAGACTGCCTCTGCGGCTCTCGGATGTCGCCGAAATCATCAGCGGCCAGGTGATCGTGAGCAAGACGGACAATGTTGCCCAGGTAGACCAGGCGCTCAAGGGTCAGGCCTTCAAGAGATTGGTGGATCCGAGCGTCGACACGATCCCCTATTCGTTCGTGCTTTATCAGAACTATCCGAATCCGTTCAATGCGCAGACGAAGATAGAGTACGTGGTACCGGATGTTCCGGAGCGGACGCTGCGAGTATTGATCCAGGTCTTCAGCGTGTCGGGCGAGAAGGTCAAGACTCTGATCGCTTCGAACCAGGCCGCCGGTCGCTACTCCGTGACGTGGGACGGCACGGACGACATTGGAAGAAAGGTGCCTTCCGGTACGTATTACTACCGGCTCGTCTCCGGCTCGTTCCAAAGCGCGAAGAAGATGATCCTTCTCAAGTGACCGGCGGCGTGATGCTAATTCCTGCGCTGGTGTTGTGTCTCAGAAAGACGCTGAATAACTCCGGCCAAAAAGGTGACCGCTGATCACACGAATCTCCGCGAATCTTCCTGGAAGCAAGAAGACCTCTTGTGGAGACTAGTGAAGATTCGTGGGTGACTATTTGAGCCCGCTTCCGAGGCGCAACAATGGCCGGCCACTGGATTGCCAAGGGCTACGAGCAGCCGAATGCCGTTTTCGATCTATTTTGAGCCTTCGCGCTTTCCTTGAAAGCCTTTGACACATCCACATATCCCATTGTCAACACTCGACACGACATTGTCAGTCGTTGACCTGACAATGACGCGGCTTCAGATGCCTTTGACAGATTCGCACAGGGCTTTGACGGACTTGATCTTGTAATTGCTACACCTCAAAATTGTCCTGACAGGTACTTGCGTGACAATGTCACAGCCAGACCTGACAATGACGGCGACGGATTCGCCTTCGCGTCGTCTCAAGTGGATGTTGATGGTCTTCGAATCGCCAATGACACTGTCACGAATTGCTTTGACACGCCTCTCGATCGCTTTGCGAGAATCCACTGTGCTTCGACAAGAGGATCCAGAGACCGGCCAATGACCTGGGTCTCTCGGCGCCATCATTCCTATGCTGCTGATTGGCGAGATTCGTTTGTCTCTGTTCCGCAACTCACTGACGTGTTCTCTGTCGGATCCACCTTAACGGCCGGATTCTCGGCTATCCTCGACGCCTCTCTGCAACTCCTTTCCGGGCTTTGACCGACACGGGCACGAGTTCACACATTCCGTCGGGGGGAAGAAGAATTCAGTCGCGCTGCGAAGTGGAGCGCACCCGAAGGACGAGCATAGTGAAGTCGAAGCGTGTTCAGAGTGGCTGCCAGAGTGCAGTCTTCGACTTTGCTCGCCCCAACTCAGGTCGGGACTCGCTCCGCTCAGACTGAATATTTCTTGGTGGGTAAACTCGTGCGACATGAGTTCTTGCCGTCAAGCGTGGTATTCCGTATCTTGGGCCGTAGCCATTCAAGACCACAACCAAGCCTGGAACGATGAAGCCCTTACTCAAGATTGATGCTGAGACGAAAAAGATCGCGCTCGCGGTCGTACTTCTTACCGCTGTCACGTTCTTTGCCTTCTACCCGTCGCTGTACAACGGCTTCACAAACTGGGATGACGACAAGATCCTTCTCAATTCACCTCTTATCCTCGATCTGTCGTTGAGTGGAATTGCCACGATGTTCACCTCGGTGCACTACTATCATTATCACCCGCTTGTTACCCTTACCTACGCGATAGAATACCACTTCTGGAAGTTTGACGCGTTCGTCTATCATCTCACAAACCTCCTGCTCCACATTGGCAATACATTGTTGGTATTTTGGCTCGTACGATCGCTGCGTAAAGGCCTGCTCGTGCCATTGGTAGTTGCGCTCTTGTTCGGCGTTCACCCGATTCACATCGAATCGGTCGTGTGGGTGACGGAACGGAAAGACGTGCTTTACGCCTTCTTCTATCTTGCCGGTCTCGTTGCCTACATGGCCCATCAGAAAAAACCGTCAACGAAGAGCTATGCACTCGTCTCTAGTCTCTTCATATTCTCCCTTTGCTCGAAGGCCATGGCCGTCACATTTCCCGTGCTTCTGTTTCTCTTCGACTTTGCTGCCGGACGAAGATTTGACAAGAAAAGCGTCCTCGAGAAGGTCCCCTGGCTTCTCCTATCGGTTCTCATCGGTATCTTGGCCATCTCTACTCAATACCCTGCTGACGGCTCCCACGAGAAGGCCCGGATCTCTTCTGACAACCTCTTCTTCGCAGCATATGGAATTCTCTTCTATCTCCAGAAGCTGATTCTGCCGACCGACCTTTCGTGCATCTATCCATTGCCCGGCAAGGTCGATGGCGTGTTGCCTGCGATATTTCTGGTTTCCCCCCTTCTTCTAGCGGTGTTCACATCCCTTGCAGTGTTGCTCAGGAAAGAAGTTCGGGCGATTCCGTTCGGAGGGCTTTTCTTTCTCATCACGGTGTTGCCGGTTCTGCAACTTACGCCCGTCGGAGGGGTGGTCGCGGCCGATCGCTTCATCTACGTCGCGTCAATCGGTTTCTTCTATTTGGTTGTTGAAGGGGGGGCATGGTTGTATGATCGCAAGCTCAAGGCAATGAAGCGCTCCCAACTGACGCTGGGTCTGCTGTGTGTCCTCGTTATCACGTCTTACGCGGCACTCACGTGGGAGCGAACACAGGTGTGGAGGGAAAGCCTCACGCTTTGGAATGATGTTCTCTCGAAGCATCCGCAGGTCGCGTTTGCGTACAACAACAGAGGGAACTCGTTGACCGCATTGGGAGAGATCGATGGAGCCATCGAGGATTATACAAACGGACTGAGGTATATGCCACAGCATATCGACTTCTATTTCAATCGGGGAAATGCCTATCGGTTAAAGGGGGAATATGAACGATCGCTTGCCGATTATGCAATCGTCATCCAGGCCCGGCCGCAAGATCCCAACGCGCACCATAACCGCGGCATGGTATATTTTGAGATGCAAAACTACGATCGAGCCGTAGACGACTACACGAATGCCATCACCTTGAACTCAAAGACCCCGCTCTTTTACAGCGACCGGGGGGTCGCGTATGCAAAACTCGATGAGTATGATAGGGCGCTGAAGGACTTCGAGGAGGCGTTCAGACTCTCCCCGGAATACGCCGAGGCATATTACAACCGGGGCCTCACCTACGGCCGAATGGGCCGGCTCGATCAAGCGATCACGGATTTCAGCAAGGCTCTCTCCTTCCTCGCGAATGATCCCGACATGTACGTCGAGCGGGCAAATGCGTACTATTTGAAGGGTGTTCTCGATAGCGCTATTAGGGATTGGGATAAGGCCGTTCAGCTTGCCCCAGGCAACTCGGCGATCTACATCAACCGCGGAATTGCGTTCTACAAGAACGGCGAGTACGACAAGGCGGTCGCGGATTTTACGGAGGCAGCGAGGATCAGTCCGCTCTCGGCAGAGGCGTACGTCAACCGCGCATACGCGTACGCTGCGAAAAGGGAATTCGGACTCGCCTGGAATGATGTCGATACGGTGAAATCGCTGGGAAGAAGTGCCGATCCGAAGTTGCTGGGGCTTCTGCCGAAAAGAGGGGGACGAAAGTAGACGCATTGTGTCCGACTCGAAACGAAAAGCCCCGACTGAAAGTTGACTCGGCGGGGCTTTTTTGGTTTCTTGCCTGAGTTGTCACACTACGGGCTCTAAAGGAGGGATGTCCAACTCCACGCTCCGCGACATCTGAAGGTGAAGTTGGACATCTGGAGAAGGGCTACTTTGTCAAGATCATTTTCTTCGCTGCAATCTCGTCATCAGCTTGCAGCCGGACTATGTATGTTCCTGATGGGACCCGGAGCCCGGCTTCGTCTGTGCTTTCCCATCGGATGTTGTATTGTCCCTGGAATTGGTATTTGTTGACAAGCGTCTTAACCTCACGGCCTGCGATGTCGTAGACAACCAGCTTCACATTCGCCGAACGATCAAGTCTGTAGGCCAGCGTCGTAGAGGGATTGAATGGATTCGGATAGTTCTGAGCCAGCGTGGCGAAGGCGGATGTCGCATTATTGTTCTCGACTGACCACTCCAAATCGATTTGAGAGAACGAGAGGCTTTGGGCCTGGGGATCGCCTAATACGACGTTGCTTAAGAACACGCGGTTTGCGCTCGATGATTTGGAAGCATCGGGAGTGTAGCTGACTTTTGCAATCACTCCCTTACCGCCAGAGATCGAGCTGCGATAAGGAGCAAGCAACACGACGTTCAGCGTGGAATCGTTTTTCAAGTAGGAGTAACCTTGCCATCCTGCATTTGACATCCGCTCGCCATTCTCGAATCCGACCAGCTTGATTCCGCCTCGAACGTTGATTGAAAACTGCATTCCCGTCACGGCGTCTGAATTCGTCAATTCGACTGCAACCTCATTGCTTGAAGTCTTCACAACCGTCAGCTTGTTCTCTGCGTTTGCGACTGAAAGGGTAAGAAGAACTGCCGTCATCGTTGCGCTTGCTTGTCTTTGGATTCTATTTTTCGCTGAGGTTGTCATTTCCTTTTCCGGCTTCGATTTCAAGTTCAGTCTAAGTGGTGCACGGCGCGTACCGCTCAGATAGTCCACCGTGCCAGAAACCGGAGCGTTGTAATGCGTTGACTAGTAGTGAGTTACTCCTGCGGCAAAAACGACATCAGAATTCCTCCCCGCCGAAAAGCTGTAGTTTCTACAAAGGGCTGGATTGGATTTTCGAGGATTCGGTCGGGACTGTGGGAGTCGGCGAGACGACTTGCCAAAGATGGAGGTCCTGGGTTCGTGGGATTCGTAATGGAGCCGGAGGTTGATGCAGCGTGGGCGGCGGCAGGGAAGTTCAGATACCGATAACGATTTCGAAAGCACGATGAGTCGGCGGGAGTCGTAACGATTGCGAGAGTGTGCCCGGCTGCAGGGCACCCCTTCGTCCAACGTGCGTTCGTTGCTTCTCAAAACACTTCTGCCTACTTTCGTCAGGCCTGAACGAGCAATTCTCACCACGAAATCTCATGACACTTGAATTCCTTGGTGCAGCCCGGACAGTTACCGGCTCGATGCACCTTCTCTCCGTCAACGGCAGCCGTGTGCTCCTCGATTGCGGTCTCTTTCAGGGAAGACGCTCGGAGTCGTTTGAACGAAACAGATCGTTTCCGTTCGAGGCTTCTTCGATCGATGCTGTAATACTCTCGCATGCTCACATCGACCACGCCGGAAATCTTCCCAACCTTGTGCGCAGCGGTTTTCGAGGAAGCGTTTACACAACAAGCGCCTCGCGCGATCTATGCAGCGTCATGTTGGCTGATAGTGCGCACCTGCAGGAGCGCGACGCCGCTTTCGTCAACAAGAGATTGAAGAAACGGGGGGATCCACTTGTTGAGCCTCTGTACTCGCTCGAAGATGTCGAGCAGACGTTGGCTCAAATGCAGGGAATCGCGTATCGGAGCAAGACAGGGATCGCCCAGGGTGTCGAGGTGGAGTTCTTCGACGCGGGACACATCCTCGGATCGGCGGTGACGGTTGTGGATATCATTGAAAACGGTACCACCACGAAATTGGGATTCACGGGCGATCTTGGCAGGAAACAGATGCCCCTACTGAAGGATCCCGAACACATTGATGATGTCGATATCCTGATCTCGGAAAGCACGTACGGCGGAAGAGTCCACGATCCGATCTCCGGGATGGAGCAATCGCTTCTTGAGGTGATGAAGAGAACGCTCGATCGTGGAGGGAAGATTATTGTGCCCGCCTTTAGCGTTGGGAAGACGCAGGAATTTCTGTACATCCTGTTCCGGCTCAGCGACGACGGCATGCTTCCAAAGATCCCCATTTTCGTCGATAGCCCGCTTGCCGTCAATGCGACGGAGGTGTTCCGATCTCATCCTGAATGTTTTGATGAAGAGACAAGCAAATATATTCTTGGACACGAAGATCCTTTCGGATTTGGCCGGCTCAAGTACATTCGCGATGTTGAGGAATCCAAGAAGCTGAACGACGTCAAGGAATCGTGCATGATCATCTCCGCCTCGGGAATGTGCGAAGGAGGTCGCATCCTCCATCATCTGGCAAACAATATTGAAGACGCACGCAACACGATTCTTCTGATCGGTTACATGGCAGAGCACACGCTCGGCCGTCGCCTGGTTGAACGACAGGCTGAAGTGAGGATCTTTGGGGAAACGTTTGCTCGGCGGGCCGAAGTGGTGATCCTCAACTCCTTCTCGGCACACGCCGGTCAGGATGAGCTGCTGGCCTACATCGGTGCTCTCGACCACCGGCGGCTGAAAGACGTCTTTCTCGTGCACGGAGAGCTTGCTCAGGCTCAACAACTCTCTGAGAAGTTGAAGGAACGTGGCCTCTCCAAGGTGCACATTCCTGAGAGGGGCGAACAGGCGAGGTTTGGACGATGAATGTGCTGGTGACCGGTGGCAGCGGAATGGTGGGGAAGTACGTTGTGGATGAGCTTGCCGCCGTTCATGAGGTGGAGGTCCTGGACATCCGTCCCCTTCATCGCCAAGATATTCGATTTCATTCCGTTGACCTGCTCGATTTCGACCGCACATGCAAAGCCGTGGGCCGATATGACGCGGTTGTTCATCTGGCGGGAATTCCTCACCCCCTCGATGATCCTGCAGAGAAAGTGTTCCGAACAAACGCGGTCGGGACGTTCAACGTCCTGGAGGCGTGCGCGCTGAACGGCGTTGGGCGGTTCATCTTTATGTCGAGCGAATCGACGCTCGGCCTCGCCTTCTCGACCACCCGGCTCTGGCCGCTCTACGTTCCCATTGATGAGAACCACCCTCTTCGGCCTCAGGATCCGTACGGATTGAGCAAAGTAGCGGGTGAGCTGCTTTGTCAGGGATACTCGGAGCGATTGGGAATTCAAACGATCTGCCTTCGCCCACCTTGGATCTGGGTGTCCGAACCGAACGAACTGGAAATCTACCGTCGATTGAGGTCGGAGTATCGGCAGTGGTCGAAGAATCTCTGGGCGTACATTCACGTATCCGACGTGGCGCGCGCGGTCAGGGCCTGTCTCGAGTCTCGGGTGATTCCTCAACACGAGACATTCTTCATTTCTGCGGATGATAACTGGACCGGAGTGGAGAGTCGCGAGCTTCTGGCTGAGTTCTTCCCGGAAACATCCCTCATCGCAAATGACTTTGCCGGAATGTGTTCTCTTCTCAGCAGCGCGAAGGCAAAGAAGGTCATTGACTTCTCGCCTCGGTATTCCTGGAGGGATCTCATCGCGGGGAGCCCGTAGGTAGCCGGCTTTCGCGAATGATCCATCGCATCTGAAATAGGATGATGGCAAGACCGGTCCTCATAGATACTGACACCGGCGTCGATGACGCGCTGGCACTCATTCTCGCGTTGCGTTCACGGGAGCTTTCCGTGAAGGCGATTACGACGGTGGCGGGAAACGTCGAGGTCGGCAAGTGCACGCGGAACGCTCTGGCAATTCTTCATCTCCTCGGTGTTGCGGACAAGCCCGCCGTTTCTGAGGGAGCGCAGAAGCCGCTGTGCCGACCTCTCTTCAGGGCACCGGAAGTTCATGGCACGGATGGTCTGGGGAACGCCAGGCGCTACATCCTTGCCTCGTCTACGCCGCGGATGTGTGAGCAATCAGCAGCTAAAACGATCGTCGATCATTGCCGATCCTTTGGAAACAAGCTCGTGATTGTGGCGCTCGGCCCACTGACGAACCTGGCGTTGGCGTGGAAGAAGAACCCGGAGGCAATGATGAAAGTCGGCCGCATCATCTCCATGGGGGGAGCGTTTCGCGTGCCCGGCAACACGGGTCCGGTTGCGGAATTCAATTACTATGTCGACCCGGAAGCGGCCCATCTTCTCCTGAATTCCGGTCTGCGGATCACAATCGTTCCTCTCGATGTAACGGAACAAATCGTGTTGATGAGGAAAGAGCTGGAGTATCGCGCGGCTCGTCGGGCCGGACGGGTCGCCAAAGCCATCCTCCGCTTCACGAAATCCTACATGAAATATCATGAGATGACGGAGGGATTCAATGGAGGCTATCTTCACGATCCGTTGGCCGTGGCTGTGGCGATTCAGCCGGACCTGGTACAGACGACGCGCGTTCATGTGGATATTGAAACCTTGGGGCGGTATACGCGCGGGATGAGCCTCGCAGATTTCAAAAACAAGCTCAAGCGCGGCAAACCAACCGTCGAGGTTGCATCGAAAGTGGATCGCGAACGATTCCTTCGACTGTTCCACGAACGCATATGGGAGTGAGAAGATCGTTCTGGCTTGGCGTCGTTATCGTGGCGCTGCCTGCTACAGCCCAGGAGTCGCTCCGGCAGTCGTTCAAGTTTCCATCCGATACGCTCAGGGCGTCGTCGCTTGGATTCGAGCGAGTGCTCAACACGTTCATGTGGAAGAACGACCTTTTCTACTCCGATGTCATCGGGCCGCTTGAGGTGGATTTCCGGCAACGGCTTCGGTCCCGAGTTATCCGATCCGAGCAACGGTCGATTCAAGACGAATTGGTGGATACACTGGACGTAGGGCTTCCACTCTCGGAGACATTGAAAGCGAAAGCCCGGCTCGCATCTTCCGTGCTATCTGACAACAGAGCTGTCGACCTGAGCAAACTCGCCCAGCATGCGGGACTGATGGGTATTCGATACGCTCCACGTCCGAACGTCATCGTTGGCGCGATGGCCGGGTATGAAATGAATGCGCAACAAGAAGAGCGAGACGATGGATTCTCCTATTCGGCCGAGGGAGAGGCGAAGAATGTGATGCTGGAACAATTCCGAACGTCCGTGAGGTCACGTTGGACTCAGGCATTCCTTTCCCGCCGGAGGCCGGATGCCGGCGCCGTCGACGTGAGCTTGGTCAGGGAGTTCGAAGGTCATACCCGTAACACGATCGCGATCGGATACAACCGACAGCGCCGTGAGTTCTACACTGTCGCGAATGCGGATGTTCGGAGAACCTATCAAACTCAGAGCAATATCTTTCGGAGAGTTTCGGAATCCGTCGACATTTCCGATCAGCTAGACTATGTGCCGACTTCCGATACGAAGATATCCTTGCACGGAGGTATTCTAAACCGGACCATCGACAGGGGCCTTCGATACAAGGTGCTTTCGGACTTGTCCGGCTCCCCCCTGGACACGAGGATTCAGGAACTTCAGCTCATGGGATCCGTTTCGCTCACGCATCGGCTCACGGACTGGCTCCAGTCTGAAACGGGACTTACGTATCACGAGCGTGAGGAACGCCATAGCGTCAAGGAGGACGAGGGGGCTTCGTTTGAGGTGTTTCAAAGGCAAGAGCGTTCCGAGAGGCGGCTGGACAATATCGCTCGCCGCACCTCGCTTGCGACCCGAATGCAATCTCAGCCCACGGAAAAAGATAAGTTGAACTTTGCCGGATCGGCAACTATCTTACGCTACGACACTCCCGACACGCTTAACATCGATGACAGGGACGAGCTTCTCATCACGCTTGGAATAGAGGGAGTGCACGAGTTCTCTCCTGACTTGACGTTCTCCATTGCCGTTGATGCGACTCTCAGCCATCTTGTTTATTTGCATCGACTTCAGAGCGCCAACAACAACTGGAATCGGATTCTGCGGTTCTCACCAACGGTTGAGTACAAACCTTCGGACCGATTCCGCTCGTTGAACCAGGCCGAGGTGCTCGCGAACTATACGGTTTATGATTTCGAGGAGCAGGCGGCACTCACAAGAAGTTTCTCGTTTCGCCAGGCCTCGTGGATCGATTCAACGATTGTTCAACTAACTCGGCGTATCCGTCTCGAGTTTGTGGGAGGCGTGCGTGCCTACGAGCGCGGTATTTTGCTCTGGAGCGATTTCCGGGAGCGACCGCAGAACTACTTCGTGGAGCAATCGTATTGGCCCCGCGTGACATACTTTCTCTCACACCCAATGCGTTTGGGAGTTGGCTATCGGTTGTTTCTTCAGGATCGGTATCGCTATCAAGAGGCAGAACGGGTCTTTGAGCGATCGGTGCAGACCTCCGGGCCCACGGTTCTGCTCGAATGGGAAGGATTCGACTCGAAGCTTGTCAGCTTGGAAGGTTGGAGAGAAACACAGGTTCAGGATGGAATGGTGGTGCGCACCATTTCGAATCTTTCACTAAAAGTGAGCATGGTCCTCTGATGAAGAAAAAACTGCGGAGAAAGGTCGTCAAGCCGCACTCTCATCCTCAGCCCGAACTGCACCCTCAGACATTCTACTATGAATGCAAGAGCGATCCGATAGAGATCAGGAGCGTCGAGCCGTTTTTGATGAAGGTGAACAACGTCGCGAAGCTCGATGACGGTACATTCTATAGATTATTGGTCGCGGCGACAGAGGCGGTGAACAATGGAATTGTCCACGGAAATCGGAAGAACCCGGCAAAGCGGGTGCTCGTGACGTGCATTCTCAGGAAGGAAGCTCTGATTCTCCGCGTGAAGGATCAGGGAAAAGGTTTCAGGCTGGAAGATATTCCGGATCCGTTAGACGAGAAGAACCTCCTCAAGACAAGCGGACGGGGTGTCTTCCTGATGCGCTCGATGATGGATGGAATCAAATATGTTATTACGGATGAGGGAACGGAGGTTGAATTGACGATCAATCTGAAATTGTTGGGATGACCGGCCCGTCCTTCCCTGATTGTGGCCGAGTTGCGCTACATAAGGAATCCCGTCTCGTGAGAGGCGGGATTCGTTTTTGATGATGCCCTGTATTGCTCAGGGAAGAATCTTCTGAAGGAAAGAAACTATTCGGCCCTCGAAACGGACGAGTCGCGCGAGAGCTCTTTCGTGTGTTCCGCGTGTTTCGCGGGAAGAGAAAAGCCACCGCCTTTGGCTGTGGTGATCTACAAACTCATCGATGCAGTTAAGGTTGCGCGTCGCCCAAGAATCGAGCCGCCGAAAATCTGATAATGCTTTCGGTCCAACACGTTTGAAACGCTGAGATTCAAGGTGGTTGAGGAAGTGACTCTGTAACTCCCCCCGAGGTTTACCAGCGTGTAAGCGGGAATCGGCCCCCTGTAGATGCCGGCAGCCCAGTCAAATCCGGGGACGTACTTTACCTTGACAGCGATGTCATGTCCGTCCGTGTGGGTGTACGTGAGCCCCCCGTTGATCCGATACTTGGGAGAGTTGGGGAGCAAGATATCGTTCGGATGGCGCTCCACGACTTCGAAGGTGAAATACGAGAAGTTGGCATCCACCAACCATGAATCGGAGAGATAGTAATTCAGTCCGACATCATAGCCGGACTCGTTGACTTTCCCTGCGTTCGTGTACGACCAAATCGTCCGTGGTGCCACTTCGCCCTGCAAGATAACGGGGAATGGGTACTTCGGATTGAGACCCGGCCCCAGGTCGGTCACGAATTCTTTTAATTGGTTGAAATACGCATCAATGCTGAAGAAGAGAGAGTTGCCAAACACTCCTTTGTAACCGATTTCGTATCCCGTGATCTTTTCCGGGACCAGCGACTCGTTGCCGATGTAGGCAAGGGCGCTTATCGGATGCTTCACGAAGAGATAGAGCTCAGAGTAGTTGGGCGACTGGAATGCCTGGTTAAACGTTGCCCGAACCGTATGTCCCGACATCGGTGACCAGACCACTGCCGCCTTTGGAGAGATTTGATTTGGGATGAGAGAACCCCTGTCCCACCGTGCAGCGACAACTCCTTTGAGATCTTCCGACACACGATACTCCGCCTGTGCGAACAAGCTGCTCGTGTTGTCGTCCCTCGTCGCCAGCATCAAAGTCTTCTTCGTATCAATGTTCAACATCCTATAGGAGACTCCCGCCACGATGAGGAGTTTGTTTTCGAGCGCGGCGAAGTGGTATTGGGCTTCGGCATGCGAGATCTGAGCGTTTTGTTCGAGCGGAAGGCCGGTGGAGAGCGACATCTCGGGTTCCACGTTGTGTCTGCCGTTTGTCCATGCGAGCACGTTGAACCCATGTCCGGAGTACGCAATCCGGAGCCACGGCTTTGTTGCCTTCTGAACCTGCACGCGACCGATGCCGGTGACAATCGTCTCGTTCTCAACTTGCGCAATCCCCCCCTCGATCGTCGCGATGCCGCGCTTCTCGTAGTCATAGTCGATCCGAACGGACCCGTACATCGTCTGAACGGCATCGGTATTTAGGTCTCTCAATTCATTATTGAGGAAGGGATTCAGCCCGGCGTACTCGAACTGGCGGTTAGTGCGAATAACGCTGAAGCTCTTTCCACGCATGTAGCCCGCATTGACCTTATAGCTCCATTGCCCGGAAACTCCGGCGTGCCGGACGTCCCCTCTGAAGGAGCTTTTCTCGCCCGCCCCGACGATGACGCGTGAGCCGAGTTGTGCCCGCGGAGGAATCGACGTAACGTTCATAACACCGTTGAAGGCGTTCGCCCCGTAGAGCGCGGAGCCCGGTCCTTTCACAAGCTCGATCCGCCCAAATTCTTCGATCGGGACCGAAAGCCCATTCCATTCCGTAGAGCTGAGGAACGCGGTGCCAAGATCTCTCCCGTCAAGGAGAATCAGCAGCCTTCGGTTCAACGAACTGTTGAACCCGCGGGTGTTGATGTTGAAATCAAACAAACCGCTTTGAACAATGTCCACTCCCGGCTCGTTTTCAAGGAGTTTTGGTAGCTGTCCGGCGCCGGCAAGCCGGGCAATATCTTTCGCTTCGATGACCGAGACGGATGCAGGCGCGTCTGTAATGCGCTCGCGTCTGAGGGAAGCTCCGAAGACCATAATCTCCCCAAGCAGGACCGACTCGTCTTCCAAGTCAAAACCCCGCGTCAATGTTTGTCCCGCGAGGACGCTTATGGAGATCTCCACCTTTTTGTGGCCGACGGCCGAGACAACCACCGTATACGTCCCCGGAGGGATGGCGGAGATGGTGTACTCTCCGCGCTCGTCGGTGGCCGCGCCGAACGTCGTACCTTTGAGAATAACGTTTACGCTCGGTACAGGCTCCCGGGTCTCTCTGTGACGTATCATTCCCTTCACGTTACCGGTTGTTTGTGCCAGGGCGGTTATGGGAATCAAGAGCTGGAGGAGAAGAGAGTAGAGCCGGACGTTTGACCGGATGTTCCACGCGGTTTTCACGATTTGATCTCCTGTTTTGTTGGGTGGACCGGGAGAGTCCCGTAGTTGCGAGAATTCAAAAACCCCGACCTGTCCAGGTCGGGGTTTTTGAAAGACTCATACTTTAATCGAAATCGGCGCTAGAAATTCCTGCTCTTATACTCTCGGTAGAATCCGTTGCTCTCACCGTCGGCGTTGAAGATGAACTTGACGATGCCGATATTCGGCTCGAGCCAGATCGTAGCGGTCTGACCTACTTGAGCAGGAGTCGTTGCCCCACCAAGGTACACCTTGCGCGTTGCCGTGATCTTGTATGGGTTGAAGGACTGACCACCGAGTGTGAGNNCGTACTACGCCCGCCGCTGCGGTCCAAGTGTTGTCGAAACCCGACCATTCAACCCCAACGCCAACGTCCGTTTTCACGAGCTGAATCCACCGGAGCGAGTCCGCACGAGCTATACCGAAGGACCTGTAGAACCTTCCAATGTTCGTCAAGAATGAAAAGCCGCCGCTTCCAGTTGGTGATGCTCTCTGAATGTAGTACGAACTCACCACCCAAACCGGCGTAGTGCCTACAGGAACCCGTTGTGAATCTGAAAGCACGTGAGCGGTGCCAAATGGCGTCGGAGCGTTCGTGACTGCTACCGTCATGCGCGCCTCGTATATCGCACCGGTCGCATCGATATTCACATCGGTCGTCTTGTCGCGGAGGAAACCGCTAAACACCAACTTGCGGCCGACAATGAGTGGATACAGATCATCCGTGATCGGCTTGATCGTGTCCTCTGGTTCCGTCGTGGATTCTTTGCATCCGGAAACGTAGAGCATCGAGGAAATCGCAACACAAACAATCAATGCTACGCTTCCGAACAACCTTGTGATCTTCATAAAACCTCCAACAATGGTAGGGAACATTTGGGTGAATTATCCGACCTCTTGTGTCGGGCGGCTGAGGTGAATGTAATTGTAAGAAACGAGAAGTTGAGAGTCAAGAATGAAAATCTGGTGCATAGTCTGAACCAGAGTCTAAGCAGGTCGGTGGCAGGAGATGCAGAAGCGGAGCAGCCGGAAAAGCATCGCCGAAAAAAAAGCCTGGGGACTTCTAAATCTCCAGGCTTCTCAAGTCCGGCAAGATCGGAATTACTCTTCGACGGATTGACGGAACATCCACTCGAAGCTCTTGAATGTCTCAGCAGGAATCAACGGAAGGATGGTCTTCTCGGCTGTCAGTTTTGAGAGTGGAGCAGGAATGCCCGGAACTTGTGAGACATCCACAAAAGGAATACTCATACCAAACTTCTGATTCACGACTTTCAGAATCTCATTCGCTACAATTGCATAGCCACGCGAGGAAGGATGGACTCCATCCAAGCTAAAGAGGCCGCCTGAAACGTAAGCCGTCGTGTAAATCTCACCGGAGATGGCGTACCCCTCTGCCTTGATCTTGTTGAAGATGGAAAAGAAGTCCACAACGGCCGCTCCCTTTGCAGATGCCACACTATTGATGGTCGCGTTGAAATCATTCGTGGCTTGGGCTACGAGAGCTTGCTCATCCGGATCGAGGATAAGCGCGCTCGGCCATGGATTTCTCGGATCCAAACCGAACGGTTTCGTAGTGTCGATTCCCGGTGGGAGGGCCGGGAACCTGTTGTCCTTATAGAATCTTCCCGTCGGCGTTCCAAGTAGGGTCGCGTATGTGCTACTGACCAGTGTGAGCATAGGAGGATTTGCCTCGTTCAACTTCGTTGTACCGGTGGCTATCCCCTGCTCACCTCGTTTCTGATAGGAGAGAGACAATCCGAGGGCGCTCAGTCTTGCCGACACGGCAGGCCCGACCGTTGTGAAGAACGGAATAGCCCGCACATCGGGAATGTTCGCGACCACGATCCTTGCGTTCGGAAGGTTTTTGCGGAGTGAATCGAGTGCCTGAGTGTAGAGCGCGCCGAAGATGGCAGAAGGAGTCGGACTGCTTGGGCTTACTCCTCCGCTCGTCGCAAATCCCAGAACATCATTTGCGCCCAGCCAGAATGTGACGAGATCGGGTTTCAGCAACAAGAGATGTTTGTACACACTTTTCGGAAACCCCCCTTGGGAGCGAAGGACGAGCTGCCCCGTGGCGCCGCCGCTGTATGTGCCCGTCTCGTCCATGAAGCCTGCGAGCGGAATGCCGGCAATACCGAGATTGTCGAACGGCCTCGTCAGCGTCGTGTTCTTCGGCTGGCCGGGTGTCAATCCTCTGGGTCCGATGACAGGGCCGGTGAGGCTGATGATCTCCATGCGTGATGCTTTTCCCGTCGCGTCGGGCGTTCCCGGGTCGGTATAGTACACTTGCTCAAACGTGCCAATCGACGCGCCGGCTTTTGTCAATTGTTGCGCGATGAGGTATGGGAAGCTGTACAACTGGGCGGATTCATAGAGTGCGTTCGATTGAATCCCCTGGGTGAGGCTGTTGCCGACGGAGACGTACTTTGTGACGGTGTTCGGGCCGAGCGACGCCACCGGCCCCGATGGAGCCGAGTCGCTGCATCCGCTCAGTGTCACGATCGCAAGGCCGAGCAGCACCATGAACATCTTTATGACAGTTCTCATAGATTCTCCAAAGGATGCTTGAGGGAATGTGTTGTCAGACCTATTCAGAATGAGTATCCGATGTTCACGCCGATCAGGCTCGCCATGGAATTGTACGTGCCGTCAAACTTGATTTCCGTATCGACTGCCTTGCGCTGATCGATCTTAAGAAAGAGGTAGGCTACGTCGATGTTCAACTGTTTGGAGAGTCTGTAACCGAATCCAAGGTTCAATCCGTTCCGATTCGCGTCCGGAAGCAGCGGCTCCACATACTTTGCGGGGGCGGGACTTCGGTCGTACAAATAACCGGCGCGCAATTGAAGATCGCCCATCGTGTATTCGGCGCCGACGCGGATCATGTAGGTGTCTTCATAGTTCTTCGGCGAAACGGACGTTGAGTTGTCCTTTTTGAATGTGATGGCCAACTCCTTGTACGAAGACCATCCGATGTACTGATAGTCTGCCTCAATCCACAATTCGTCAATCGGTGAGTATGCAACGCCGACAAATCCGGTTGCAGGCAGATGCAGGTTCGAAGAAATGTCGCCTGCCGGATATGCGGAACGAGCGGGATCGAACGATGCCGTTCCGGTGGCTTCCATTTTTACTTCACTTCGGTACGATGCGCCAAGTTGAAGTGTGGGCGAGAACTTGTACATCACCCCCGCATTCCAGCCGAACGCATTGGCGGTGCCTTCTATTTCGGTTGTCGCATGAGGATCGAATGGATCACTCACCATTCGCTTGATGGTGACCTCACCTGTCACGTAGTTCACACCGGCGCCGACAGAGAGTTGATCCGTGACCTTGTAGGAGATAGTTGGTGAGATGAAAAACGTCTGCAAATCGACCTTCTGCGTAATGAACTTGCCGGTCCAGTCGCTGGGCCATTCGGTTCCCAATCCATACGGATTGTTTACGCCGATTGCTCCCACGAGGCCGTCCATAATCTCGTACGAAGCATAGAGGTTAATCGGTGTAAACACTTGAGACTTCATCTTCGTCTCTTGGTTCGTGTTGAGTTGATCGGGACCAAAGAACGAAGTCTTCGGAAAAATGAGCGTTGCGCCAAGGAGCACCTGTGCCCCCTTTTGAAATGCGAGGCCGGCGGGATTGAAATAGATCGCCGATAAATCAGATGCTCGGGCAGCAAAAGCTCCCCCCATGGCCATCGCCCTTGCCCCGTGCTCGTTCAACTGGAATCCTCCTCCATAAAGAGTGGAGGTGATGAGGACGGACAGGACAGCGGCGCTTGCGACCAAACGAAGAGAGTGTTTCAAGAACACCTCCTTAGTCTTGTGAGTGTTGGTGGGGTCTGGACTGAGAACAACGCACCAAATTGAAGAAAAAGATGCTAAAGAGTCAAGGGGAGAAGTGTTGATGGTTAACGACGTCATACATTCAGAGTCCTTTCGTCTTAAAGCGAGGGGCGCCCGAGAGCTTCCATATCAAAGTTGAGAATAGACTTACAAGGCAAGCGGTTAAGTAGTGTGACAGAGGTTGACCACCCCAGTGCTCCTAAGGCAAAAGTCCCGAACTGGACAGTCGGGACTTTTGTGATGAACGGATCATCTGGTGGAGCGATAGGTTCTTACACCCTAAATGTTCAACTTCGCGATGTTGGCTTGAACGTCTCCCGCAGATTTGTTCAACGCAGCTTGCTCTTCTGGTGTGAGCTTGATCTGAATGATCTCTTCCATCCCTTTCTTTCCGATCTTGATCGGCACACCAACGACGACGTCGTTTATTCCGTACTCGCCCTTGAGCCACACAGCGGAGGGAAGGATCCGCTTCTTGTCTTTGACGATCGATTCGATCATCTGCACGGCCGCAGAGGAGGGGGCGTAGTACGCACTCCCCGTCTTCAGGAAGTTGACGATCTCGATCCCCCCGTCGCGCGTACGCTTCACGAGGCGGTCAATCGTAGCCTGGTCCATTAGATCCGGCAGCGGGATTCCGGCCACTGTGGAGTAACGAGGCAACGGCACCATCGAGTCGACATGACCTCCAAGCACAAAGGCGCTCACATCTTCGACGGAGACGTTCATTTCCATGGAGATAAACGTGCGGAAGCGAGCCGAGTCGAGGACTCCTGCCATGCCGATCACCCGGTGTCTCTCAAAGCCGCTCACTTTCATGGCGACGTACGTCATGACATCGAGGGGGTTGGAGACGACGATGATGATCGCCTGCGGAGACTTCGCAACCGCCTGCTCCGTACACGTTTTCACGATGCTCGCGTTCGTTGCCTGNNTGCCCTGCGGCAGCCCCTCGACGACATCCACAACGATGACTTCGTTTGCCAGCTCTTTTTCTGCAAGACGTTGGGCGGCTGTGGCACCGACGTTTCCAGCGCCAATGACGGTGATCTTCATAGATTGTCTCCAAGAAATATAAGTTGGGTTTTCAAGAGGACTACTGTTGTATTGAGGCTTTGAATGTGGGATAGACACAAAAAAGCCTCCCACCATGATGGGGAGGCCTTGTTCATCTTGGACCGCTAGACTGCGGCTGGGTAGACGCTGACACGCTGTTTCGTTTTTCCGACGCGCTCGAACTTCACCGTGCCTTCAACGAGCGCAAACAACGTGTCGTCGCTGCCGATGCCGACGTTGGTGCCCGGGTGAATCTTCGTGCCTCGTTGCCGGACCAG
>DMMN01000313.1 GCA_003453835.1 Bacteroidota bacterium
TTAACCGCAGAGAACGCAGAGTACGCAAAGGTTATGTCGTCCAGGAAATCCACTTCAGTCTACAATCGCATCCGGCAGATCTTGGAATCGGCTCGTGTCAGCGTCGCTCGTTCTGTTAATACAACCCAAGTGGTGGCGAACTGGTTGATCGGACAGGAAATCGTAGAGGAAGAACAACGGGGAAAGAAACGTGCAGGATATGGGGAACAATTGCTGCAAGACTTATCGTCGCGGCTCACAGCAGAATTTGGCAAGGGCTTTTCGGTAGACAATCTTGAAATGTTTCGCCGGTTTTTCCTGGAGTATTCGAGTTTGCTAGTAGACATGAAATCCGACGCACTGCGTCGGATTTTGCCAAGCCTGCCGATTGCGCACGCGGTGCGTTCGGAATCTGCCTCGGAGACGGCGGGCGAGATTCAACACGCACTGCGTGCTAAATCCGACGCGGCGCGTCGGAAATCTTCTCTAACCGCGCCAACGGAGATTGGTTACGCACTGCGTAGCGAATCTTGGAAGCCCGGCCGCCTCCACCCTAATCTCTCATGGACCCACTACCGAACTCTGCTCCGCGTCGATAAGCCGCAGGCCCGAGCCTTTTATGAGATCGAGGCGATCAAGAACAATTGGGCGGCCCGTGAGCTGGAGCGACAAAAGAACAGCCTGCTGTACGAGCGGTTGGCTCTCAGCAAGGACAAGAAGGGACTGATGCGGTTGGCGACCAAGGGCCAGAATGTCCAAGGGCCTGCGGATGTCTTCAAAGACCCGGTCGTCATGGAGTTCCTGGGGCTGCCGGAGTCGTCTAGACTCGTCGAAACCGATCTTGAACAGGCGCTGATCGACAACATGCAGGCATTTCTGCTGGAACTGGGCAAGGGATTCGCGTTCGTCGCCCGGCAGGAGCGACTGACTTTGGATGGCGACCATTTCTACATCGACCTGGTTTTCTATCACACAGTCCTCAAGTGCTACGTGATCATAGATCTCAAGACCGGCAAGCTCACACACCAGGACCTCGGCCAGCTTCAGCTTTATGTCAATTACTACGACCTTGAACGCAGGACCAAAGGAGACAACCCCAGTCTCGGCCTGATTCTCTGTGCGGACAAGAATGACGCAGTGGTGAAGTACACTCTTGGGCGGCACCAGGAGAAAAAGATCTTTGCAAGCCGCTACAAGCTGTATCTTCCTTCCGAGGCTGAGTTGAAAGCTGAGATTCGACGAGAACTCTCAGTGCTGCGCCGGGACGAAGACAAACCATGAACCGTCACGTCAATGCCATCGCCGGTCGCCTGAGCCTGCGCCCGCCGCAACGGCGCTCGCTGGAAATTCTTGATCGGGTGACCGAGATCGTAGCGCCTCGCAAGGGCGTCGATATTGAGAATGCGCTGGCTGTAATCCGTAGCGAGTTCCCGACCGTGACAGATTTCGAGCGGGACTTTCCTTCGGTTTGCTTCGCTCTGGCTACAGGAGTCGGCAAGACACGACTCATGGGCGCTTTCATCAGCTATCTGTATATGGCACATGGCATCAATAACTTTTTCGTGCTGGCTCCCAACCTCACGATTTATAACAAGCTCATTACGGACTTTACACCGAACACGCCCAAATACGTGTTTACCGGAATTGCCGAGTTTGCCACTGAGCCGCCGGACATAATCACGGGCGATAACTACGAGGGCAAGGCCGGCACCCTGTTTGACCAGTTGCTTCGATGCAAGGTCAATATTTTTAACATCTCGAAGATCAACTCCGAAGTCCGTGGAGGAAAAGCGCCCCGCATCAAACGGCTCTCCGAATATATAGGGGAGAGCTACTTCGACTACCTCGCCAATCTTAAGGACCTGGTGTTGCTCATGGATGAGTCTCACCGCTACCGCGCATCCGCGGGTATTCGGGCAATTAACGAATTGAAGCCGGTGATGGGGTTGGAGCTGACCGCAACGCCTTTTGTCGAAACCAGCAAGGGACCGATTCAGTTCAAGAACGTCATCTACGACTACCCCTTGGGCAAGGCGATGGCGGATGGCTTTGTCAAAGAACCGGCGGTGGTGACTCAGAAAAACTTCAACCCCTCGCAGTTCAGTCCGGCACAGATCGAAGAGATCAAGCTGCAAGATGGAGTGCGCCTGCACGAGAACACGAAGGTCGAGTTGCAGACATACGGGAGGCAAACAGGAACTCTCCCCGTCAAGCCGTTCATGTTGATCATCGCGCGCGATACGACGCACGCGGCCCAGCTCATACAGCTCATTCAGTCGGAAAAGTTTTTCGAGGGCCGGTACAAAGAAAAGGTCATCCAGGTGGACTCCAGCAGAACCGGCCAGGAAGAGGAGGAGATGATCGCGCGGCTCCTCCGGGTCGAAGCGACGACCGAGCCCACGGAAATCGTCATTCACGTCAACATGCTCAAGGAAGGCTGGGACGTGACCAACTTGTACACCATCGTCCCGCTCCGAGCTGCCAATGCTCGTATCCTGATTGAGCAGTCTATCGGGCGAGGCTTACGCTTACCGTATGGCAAACGAACCGGCGTAAGCACGGTGGACCGGCTGAATATTGTCGCTCATGACAGGTTTCAAGAGATCATTGACGAGGCAAATAGACCCGATTCCGTCGTTCGCCTTACCCAGGTCATCCTGGACCCGAGTACGGACCTGCAAAAGACGCAGACCGTCGTAATCCAATCGAATTTTGCCCAGCAGATCGGCATTGCAGCGCCCATTCCCGGGAGTCTCCCTTCCGGAGCCAGTACGCCTCCACTTGCATTCTCGAATGAAACGGAGCAAAAAGTCGCGCAAGTGGTGTATCAGGTCATCCAAAAATATCAGAGTTTCCCGACTTCCAGCCATTTACTCAACCCGCAGGTACAGGAGGCGATTGCAAAACAGACTGAGGAATATGTAACGCCAATGCAACAGGAGCTTGCCGNNGGATTTCATCCCTTTGCAATCGATTGCTCAAGCATCCATTACCAGCCGGTAGAGCGCGACATCCTACTTCATTACATTCGGACCAACAGTCAAGAAACGTTAAGCTTCGGCGGCAGTATGCAGTACGAATTGCGGTTGGAAGACTACGTGGTTCGAGGCCTCATGGACTTCGACGACATTTCCTACGAC
>DMMN01000087.1 GCA_003453835.1 Bacteroidota bacterium
GTTCTTCCACAGGCCGGAGATGTTCTACTCCCCGGACAAGCTGGTCAAGGCATACGACGTACCGGCCCCGACACCTTCCTTCGTCTACGGGGCTTTCGGCCGGCGCCCCCTTCCCACCAAGGACGAGATCGTAGGCGATACGGTGGATTCGATCGCCGCCCGCTTCAACCTGAGATACAGCGAGCAGAAGCTCTTGAATGCCATGGCGGGGCTCGTGGCGGAAGACTCCGAATCGCTCCGGAAGTTCCTCGACAACGACGTCACCCTGTTCGACAGCAGCCAGTTCAACAAGATCGGTGGGCTTCCCGCGCTGGCACGGTTCGAGCACCGCGATGAGGTGTTCGGAGCCCTGCGCCAGTCGATGCTGGTGCGGCAGTCCATCCAAGGAGCGATAAACGTATGACGCCGAGCATCATCACGGTTCCGTCGAACGGGAACAACTTCTTTTCCTCTGGCCTCCGCGGGAAGGTCGACGCCCTCATGGACATGCTCTACTCGGGCGGCGTCAATAACCCTATGGACTCAATCGAGCAGATTTCGTACCTGCTCTTCCTGCGACTCCTGACCGAGAAAGACAATCAGCGGGCGGCCGTCAGCAAGACGTACAAGAAAATCTTCTCAGGGAAGTGGGAGAGATATTCCTGGGAGCATTTCGTCACGTTGGCCGGGGATGAACTGTTCGAGACGGTTCGCGGCGCCATAGAGGCAATCCACGGCCTGCCCGGCCTGTCAGTGACCGGCCAGCTACTTTTCAACCGCGCCACGCTCAAGATCTACGACCGCCCCACGCTACGTGCCGTCGTCCAGGCCATCAACGACATGGACCTCACTACGACCGACGGACACGACTTCAAGGGGGACATGTACGAATATCTGCTCGGCAAGATCGCCGTTTCGGGTACCAACGGGCAGTTCCGGACCCCCCGGCACATCATCGACATGATCGTGACGATGGTTAACCCGCAGCCGATGGAGCGGATCTGCGATCCGGCGTGCGGGACGGCCGGATTCCTCATCTCCGTCTTCTACCACATTATGAAGCAGCATACGAAACCGGCCGATCTTGAGAAATGTACCATCGACGGATCGCTCTTAAAGCCCAAGCAGTGGAAGCACTTGGATGAGATGGCGTTCACCGGATACGACAACGACGCAAACATGGTGAAGATTGCCATATTGAACCTGTATCTGCATGGTCTGGAGAAGGCCAACATAGAGTTCTTCAATCCGCTGACGACGAGCATCGGCGGGAAGTATCCGGGAGTCACGTACGATGTCATCCTTGCGAATCCGCCGTTTTCCGGGTCGATCCAGGAGGACAGCATCCTCTCGGACATCAACCTGCTGACCCGGGACACAGAACTGCTCTTCGTGAAGTGGTTCATCGACCACTTGGCAGATGGCGGCCGCGCCGGGGTTATCGTCCCGGCGAGCGTTCTTTTCGGTTCGAATCGTGCGACGAAGAAGGTCCGGGAGATCCTGTTGACTGAGTGCGCGCTACACGCAGTCGTCGTCATGCCGTCGGGAGTATTCAAACCATACAGCGGCGTGAGCACCGCGGCCTTGGTGTTCGAAAAAGGGAAGAAGACCGAAAGTGTGTGGTACTACGATATGATCGCGGACGGTTTCTCGTTTGACGATAAGCGAAACGCCATCGAGGCGAACGACATTCCAGACATTCTCGCCAAGTGGGTGGGGCGTGAGGAGGGGCCGAACAGCTTCCGAGTGCCTGTTGAGAAGATCATCGAGAACGACGGTAGCCTTGCCGCTGGCCGCTATAAGCCCGTTGCTGTCGAGGCTGTTCACCACGACATGCCGAGGGAGATCCTGGCCGAGGTGCTGGCGCTAGAGAAGGAGATCATTGCGAAGGCCAAGACGCTGATGGACGAGGTCGGGGTGTGAGCAAAAAAGCGAATACTGGCCCATCCCAATTGCAACACTTCTCCAATATTCCACGAGGATGGAAAGAAACGTCTATCGGAGACATCGGAGGCGGCGGGCAGTACGGACTGAATGCCGCCGCCATGACAGAAGGAATAGGGATTCGGTTCATTCGGATTACCGACATAGACGGGGAGGGGCAATTGGGGCGGTGTCCTCCGGCCTTCGTCCCAGAATCGGCTCCTAAAAACAACGAATACGAATTAAAAGAAGGTGACATTCTTATCGCTCGTAGCGGTGCGACAGCCGGAAAGAGTTACATCCATCGAGCCACCAAAGAGAAATGTGTTTTTGCCGGATACCTGATTCGGTACAAGATCGACCCGGGGAAAGCCCTGCCTGCCTTCGTGTTCAGGTTCCTACAGACGAAAGAATATTGGAAGCAATTGAGGACACATAAACGCGCTGTTGCTCAACCTAATGTAAATGCGAAGCAACTTGCTTCGATCCGCTTTCCTCTCCCTCCTCTCCCCAAGCAGGAGCGAATCGTCGCGATCCTCGACGCGGCGGAGGACTTGCGTCGCCTCCGCGAACAGGCTGACCAGCGCATGGCAGATCTGATTCCGGGGCTGTTCCATGAGATGTTCGGGAACCCTGAGTCAACTCGATTTATGGCCAAGCCGCTTGTTGAATTGGTGGATCCCCAAAGACCTGTTACTTACGGAATTTTGAAACCTGGCCCCAACGTTCCAGAAGGCGTTCCATACGTCCGGGTTGTTGATATCAAACAAGGTCGGCTTCATGTTGCCCAACTGCTTCGGACTCGGCAAGAAATTGCCAGCCAGTATCGGCGATCGACTCTTTCCCCTGGGGATTTGCTCGTAACGATTCGGGGAACCGTTGGGCGTACATGTATTGTGCCAGGCGAGTTGACAGGAGCAAACATCACACAAGATACCGCTCGCCTTGCTCCCACACCTGAGGTGAATGCGGTATATCTCATGGAGTTTCTGAACAGTTCATGGGCGCAAAATTGGATGACTCACCATATGTGCGGTCAGGCCGTGAAAGGCATCAACCTTGGAGATTTGAAAAAGATCCCCGTGCTGATACCAAAGGTTTCTCTCCAGAACGATTTCACGGCTCAC
>DMMN01000185.1 GCA_003453835.1 Bacteroidota bacterium
AAGGTGCGCGGCTACTCGACCCGGGGGAGAAAAACCCCCGGCTACCCGATTGGGCTTCATTTGAGCCACATGGCTAGCTCGGATGCAACGGAACTCATGATTACCCCAACGAATAAACACAGTGCACCCATTGCCGAGATGTGCAGGCCACCTGTTTCTGTCGCCTCCATTTTGGCGCGGATATGTTGATCTTCATCGGCTCGAACTTGCTGTTCTTGCTTAAGAGTGTCGGATTGTTTACGAAACTCCCGATCCATCTCATTTTGTGTTTGGCTCACCCGATCGTTGACTAGCTTCAAGTTCTCCTCCAAGGCTTGGACTCGCGCCTCAATCGTTGGGTTCGGACCAGCGCTTAATGAACCGTAGCCGCGCGCACTGACAGTCCCGCCACCGGAAAGCGTGATGTGGGCGCTTCCAGTCACTAACCGGCCACAGAAAGGGGGAAAGCGGCTTAGTCGCTTACGCCAAACCGCGAAGACACTCGGATGGCCAAATTCTTTGCGAGTGATATGAATGCCCCATGCAACCGTGCCAATACCCAGAAGTTGCAACAACATTCCGGTAATTCGGATTACAGTTTCGCTCGCGTCGACGAACACAATAAAGCCAGCCGGGGCGGCAACTACCAAGAAAGCAAAGCAAAACAACCTCCACTCAACAAGCCAGTGGACTATAGATTTCAGCCAAGCTAGAGTTTTCTTCATGAAAATACGATGACCGTTGCCAATGATGCCCAACAACGTCGATGGTCAGGTGCGCGGGTACCGCGTCGCCTGCACCCTCTTGATGGGCCTGATTTTGAATCTGTCCAGCTTCTCACGGATTGCAAGAGACAGTTGCATTTCTTCTGTGGATTGATAGGAGGCATTTCTACAGGCGTGGCGCGCAAGTTCGACGTATTCTTTAACTTTATCTATGCCGATGTAGTGGCGGTTTTCTTTAATTGCGGCTACGGCAGTGGTCCCGCTCCCAATGAAGCAGTCAATCACGAGGTCTTCCTGATCCGTAAGCAATTTTATCAACCTGCGGGGCAATTCCAGGGGAAACTTGGCTTCATGATCATCATTAGCTCTGACAGAAGGGATGTTCCACACTCCTCTTGATCCCCAGTTGATCCATTCCTCCCGTGTCAAACGTGATCGATCCACCTTTGTGATCCCAGGTTTCCAATAAATGTAGACATATTCGAACTCATCTACTGCGCGAAGCGAGATAGTGTGCCAACGCGAGTTCTCCCAAGCTGCGTCCTTAACCCACACTCTTCGGTCGTATAGGTACAATCCGGCCTTGATTCCCATCTCCTCAATGTGGCCCCCGACCAGTTTGACGCGCGTTTGGGTCTGATACTTGCCACCTCGGATATTGTTTCCGTTGAGGCGACGGTCTATCGTTTGTTCACTACATCCCAGAAGTTCCGCGAGCTGATATCGGTTGTAATCCGGATGGGCTTTCTTGGCCTCCAGAATTTGTTCTCTGGTTATAGCAACTTTTCGGCGACTAATGTTTTCCGCCATAATCCGAGGCATAGAAGCATCCCGGAAACAAAGAATGTCGGCAATGTTAATCGCCAGAAATGCGCCGGGCTTTAAGATTGGGTAATGTAGAGCGATGACGTCAGAAAGCAGAGATTGCCATTCCTCGTACGATACGTCTTTCTCGTATTCCTTACCGACATAGTAAGGCGGTGACCAGACACTTAGGGCTACGGAAGAAGGTTCTATCTTCTTCAAGAGATCGCGACAATCGCCGTAGTAGATCGCGTCAACGGGAAGATACTCCGTGGCAGACCTAATCATGCCAAGCTCCCTCGCATCTTCTTTCCTTTTCGTTGTATGCAATCTTCTGAACACGCCACGGACATTTCTTCTGCAATCGGGCGAAACTCAAGCGAACCCGGAAGTCCTCACCCCGAGTTGGAGCGTTTCGGCCAGCAAGCCAGATTGTGTCGTTGGCGCGGGGGTTATATCGATCTTGAAGTAAGCCATTTGGAATTGCGGCCAGTGTCACTTCCTGTAAGTGGTGTTCTTTCTCGGTATCAATGTACATAAAGTGGAGTAAGACGGTAGTCGTCAGGTATTGAAGTCCACCGTATTCGGAAATCTTGGGTAATGCCCCGGACTCCTCAACATCTCTGCCTGCCCGTTGCTGTCTGATAAGCATTGATGATTGGGACATCTGGATTGTTGCCGTTCTGTTCTCTTTCTCTGCCTTTGAATCAACGAAGAGGGCTTGTCGAATCGTCTGGTCTGGTAGAATGATGTACCGAGCCTTCTTATAGTCCACCGTGCCAAAGATTCGCTGTGGCACGTTGTGACCAGGAAGTCTGTCGAGAAGTTCGCGAGTAATGTCCTCGGCAATATCCTTCACGTCATCAGGAGATCTCAAAAAGATCTCGCGTGCTTCCATTCCGAAATCCAAAGTCGCCTGAAACACCCAGCGGAGCGTCAATTTCTCGACAGCTTCGATTTCATCTGCGGTCAGGGTTGAAAGGTCTTCACGTGTCGTCATGGAGCTTATCCTACCACTGGATTCTCGAAATTGAAA
>DMMN01000051.1 GCA_003453835.1 Bacteroidota bacterium
GATACGTCTCGATAAATCCAGAGAACTGCCTGGCCGCTTCTTTGTACTTCTTGAGCTTGTAGAGACACCAGCCAACCTGATAGCTCGAGGTGACTTTCCCTTCGAACGGTGGATTCCCCTTTGTCAAGGCGCTCTGGAATGCCGCCCTCGCCCCTTCGTAATCCCCTTCGCCAATCAGAGATTCAGCCAACATCTGGTATGAGTCTGAAACAACATCACTCGCCGGATACTCTTTCACCAGTCTGCTGAAGAAAGCTTGCGCTTCTTGCGACTTCTTTTGTTCAAAGAGAATCATTCCGGCATCGAACAAGGCATTGTCAGCAAAGTCGCCGTTCGGATGATCGGCAAAGGCACGCGTGAACGACCGCAAGGCAATCTCCCGATTTCCCTGGAGTTTTTCCGACACTCCTTTCCGATAGAGGGCGGCATGCGCCAACGCATCCGAGGTATCGACAAGCGTTCCAAACGTTTCGGCAGCTTTGGAGAAATCCTTTTGCTTCAGCATCGTCCAACCCAAGGCATACCTGACTTCCCTTGTCAATTTGTGGCCGGGATATGATCCAAGGAACGCCTCGTACTCCTTTCGGGCGGATTCGAATTCGTTGAGATGGTAGAAGGACTCGGCGATCAGATAATCTGCCTCAGCCTTTTGATCCGCTGGTTCAATCGTGGATCTGGACGCCGACAATTCCTCGATGGCGTGCTTGTATTCCTTCAAGTGATAGTAACACTCGCCTATTCTTACCTTCGAAGCCGCCGTGAGGCTGCTCTGAGGAAACTCTTGAACGACTTTCCGATACGTGGTGGCGGCTTTTGCGTGATCCCCCCTTCGTTGATTCGTCCACGCAACAGAGTACAACGCGAAGTCTCTCAACCGATTGTTCGGATAATTCTCGTAGGAGAGCAGGTAGTATTTTGCCGCTTTCTCGTACTCTGCCTGTTTGAAGAAAAGCTCCCCGATCCAATAGGCTGCTTCACCTGCCAAAGGGCTCTCCCCGTGCCCTTCCATGACAGCTTTGTAAGCCGAGATCGCGTCGTCGGTCTTCTTGAGCTTGACGTTCGTGTCGCCAAGCCGGAAGTATGCGTTGTCGGTCATGTTCGAAGACGGAAACCTGCGGACGAAATCAGCAAATCCCTTCACGGCGAGATCGTATTGTTCCTGCTGGAAGAGACACTCGGTTCGGAGGAAATGCGCGTCGGGTTGCTTGAGACTGCTCGGATATCTATCGATGAATTTCGAAAGCTCCTCGCCCGCAAGCTGGAACAGACCGTCCTTGTACAGACCGTAAGCAAAAGCATAGTCCTGCTCTTCGGCGATTGTGGCTTTGGGAGCCAGCGGAACCTGAGCGGCCAACGTTGAAACAGCTAGAGTGATAGGAATGAGAAGAGAGAAGATCGGAGAAAACCAAAGCCCTGCCGTGGAGGGGGACTTCACCATTCAAATACCTAGCGGTTCGAGCTTAAAGTATAGTTTGAGGTGATTGAATTAACGCCCTAATTTAACCGATTCCGTTCTGGAAGTCAAGAAGAAGCCCAAAAATATTGAGGAATCCTCGCTGCGAGTCTCTCGATCAAGCGGGATCGCATCCCGATAATCCCTTGATCCTTAGACGATACGAAGAGGTGTTTTGGCGGGTCTTACTGAAAGAGGATGGGGCTTACGCCTCGATTTCGCTATGGTACTCTTGCAGGCTTTTGACGGAGAGATTACCGAGCTTCTGCCTCTCGATACCTTTGACTGCCGTGGCGGCGGCAGAGAGTGTCGTAATGAAGGAGACCTTGTGCTCAATTGCTGCCCAGCCGATGGCGTACTCATCGTAGCGGGAAGATTCACCGAGCGGCGTGTTGATGACGAGCTGAACCTCGCCATTCTTGATGTGGTCGACGACGTTCGGCCTTCCTTCGTTCACCTTGAATACCGTCTCGCATTCGATGTCGTGGAGATTGAGAAAGCGAGCCGTTCCCTCGGTCGCCACCATCGAGAAGCCAAGTTCTATGTAGTCGCGCACGATGCCCAGCGTGATATCATTCTTATCACTATTGTTGACGCTAATGAAGACCCTTCCCCCCGTGGGCAAGGTATTGCCAGCTCCCATTTGAGCTTTCGCAATCGCGTCCCCAAAGGTGGAAGAAATCCCCATGACTTCTCCGGTCGAGCGCATCTCGGGTCCAAGGAAGACTGGGACACGCGGGAATTTCGAGAACGGAAATACTGCTTCTTTTACCGAGATATGTCGCACCTTCCGGAAGTCGAAGTTCTTTACCCCCAGATCTTCAAGCGAACGTCCGACCATCACCTTCGCGGCGATCTTCGCAAGCGGAACGCCGGTGGCTTTGCTCACAAACGGAACAGTTCGTGACGCCCGCGGATTGACTTCAAGAACGTAGACAATCCCTTCTTTCATCGCGAATTGGACATTGATGAGGCCGACAACTTTCAACGCCTTTGCCAACCGGACCGTGTATGATCGAAGCTCCTCGAGGTTCTTCTCCGTGATCATATAAGGTGGGATAACACACGCACTATCGCCGGAGTGGATCCCGGCCTCTTCGATGTGCTCCATCACTCCGCCGATGAGAACGTCCTTGCCGTCGCTCACGGCATCTACATCAAATTCAAACGCGTCTTCAAGAAACTTATCGATCAAAACGGGGTGCTCGGGCGAGACGTCCACCGCCTTCTTCATGTACTCCCGGACGGAGTCGCCGTTGTAGCAAATCTCCATCGCTCTCCCTCCAAGAACGTACGAGGGACGCACGAGGACCGGATAGCCGATCTGTTCTGCAACCAGCACGGCATTGTTGACGGAATAGGCCGTACCGTACATCGGGTGCGGGATTTTGAGTTTTCGCAACAGCGCTCCGAAGCGCTCACGGTCTTCCGCCAAGTCAATTCCTTCCGGCGATGTTCCGAGAATCTGAACTCCGTTTTCTTCGAGCGCCTTGGCGATTTTCAACGGCGTCTGGCCTCCGAAGCTCACGATCACCCCAAAGGGCTGCTCGTGATCACAGATGTTCAACACATCTTCCAGCGTGAGCGGCTCGAAGTACAGCTTGTCCGTGGTGTCGTAATCCGTTGAGACCGTCTCCGGATTACAGTTGATCATGATCGTCTCGATCCCCTCTTCTTCGAGCGCGTAGACGCCATGGACACAACAGTAATCGAATTCTATCCCCTGCCCGATTCTGTTCGGACCGCCACCCAGAATCACGACCTTCTTCCGAGCACTTCGTATAGATTCGTTTTCCTGGTCATACGTCGAGTAGTGATACGGGGTATGGGCTTCGAACTCCGCCGCACACGTATCGACGGTCTTGAAGACGGGCACAATACCGAGTTGCTTGCGGAGTAGTCGGATGGACTTCTCCGTCGTCCCCCAGATGTGCGCAAGCTGGCGGTCGGAAAAACCGTACTGCTTTGCCTTGACGAGAACCTCTTTAGTGATGCGGCTTGGGGTCTTTGTCTTCCGGTTTGTCTTCATGTCCCCGCAGTTCGTTGTAATGTCTGATTTGCTCAGCCGTGAGAAGCTGCTTCATTCGAAGATGGGCTTGGAGATGAATGAACCGAAGATCGGCGCGCATCTTTCCGATCTGTTCAAGTCTCGACCGAAGAATCTTCTCGTTGATCGTCCCTGCTTCGAACAATTTGTTCAGTTCCTCCTCGGCCTGGACGACTTCTTCCCCCTTAGCCGAGGCGGAGATCTTTACGAGATTCTCCAGCGCTTCAGTCTTTTTCACCTGATCACGCGACAGCCCCAGTTGATCTTTCAACTCGAGCACGTGTTTGGGCCCGGGATACCCGTTTTCCTCCGCATAGGCAGCCAATCCCATCCCCAAGCCCTTCAATAGTCCTTCGCGGTCGGAAGGTACGGTTGGCTGAACCTGTCCCGGCAGCCGCGATACGAGGAGAGTAAGGGAAAGACCCAAGAGCCACACTCTATGTGCGATACGCATGCAGTTCCTCTTCGAAGTCGACAATCTGTTTCACGTTGTGCAGAAACCAGGGATCAATCTTCGTCACCTGAAACAACTCACTTATGGAAGCCCCGAGCTGGAAGGCATATCGGAGATAGAAGACGTTGTCCGGCTTCGGCATCTTTAGTCTGTCCATCACTTTCTTCTTCCACTCCACCTTCTTCTGCTCAGAGAGATCGCGAACGTTGACGATGTCTTTCCCGTCCGCCCCGAGGCCGAATCTGCCCTGCTCAAGCGAGCGGAGCGCTTTCTGAAAGGCCTCCTTAAACGTTCGACCGATCGCCATCGCCTCACCGACGGACTTCATTTGAACGCCCAATGTTTCATCGACGCCCTTGAATTTCTCGAAATCCCAACGCGGGATCTTGACGACACAGTAGTCGATCGTCGGCTCAAAAGAAGCAGGAGTCTCTTTGGTGATATCGTTGGGAATCTCGTCGAGCGTATAGCCGACAGCAAGCTTGGCGGCGATTTTCGCGATCGGGAAGCCGGTCGCCTTCGAAGCGAGCGCCGAGGAGCGGGACACGCGGGGATTCATCTCGATGACGAGCAGCCGACCCGTGTTCGGATCGACCGCGAACTGGATGTTCGATCCTCCGGTTTCGACGCCGATCTCCCGAATGATCTTCTTGGCGGCGTCGCGCATGACTTGGTACTCTTTGTCCGTGAGCGTCTGCGCCGGCGCGACTGTTATGGAATCCCCGGTGTGAACACCCATCGGATCGAAGTTCTCAATCGAGCAGATGATGACCACATTGTCCTTGAGATCCCTCATGACCTCAAGCTCGTACTCCTTCCACCCGATCACCGATTCTTCAATCAGCGCCTGGTGGATCGGACTGCTGGAGAGACCATGCTCCACCTTTTCGCGGAACTCCTCGGCGTTGTACGCCGTGCCGCCGCCCGTTCCGCCCAGCGTAAACGAGGGGCGTATGATGAGTGGGAAACCAATCTCTTCGGCAATCTTAAGGGCTTCGTCGAGCGAGTGAACGAATCCACCACGGGAGGTCTCCAGACCGATTGCCGCCATGGCTTCCTGAAACAATTCGCGATCTTCGGCTTTCTTGATCGCCTCGAGCTTGGCCCCGATCAGCTCGACTCCATATTTCTTCAGAACCCCGCTTTCCGCCAGCGCCACCGCTGTATTCAACGCAGTCTGGCCTCCCATCGTCGGAAGAATGACGTCGGGACGTTCTCTCTCGATGATCTTTTCGACGAACTCCGGCGTGATTGGTTCCACATACGTGGCATCGGCCAGGTCCGGGTCGGTCATGATCGTGGCAGGATTGCTGTTGATGAGGATAACCCGATAGCCTTCTTCTTTCAAGACCTTGCAGGCCTGGGTTCCGGAGTAGTCAAATTCGCACGCTTGGCCAATGACGATGGGACCGGGACCGATAATGAGGATGGACTTGATGTCTATACGCTTGGGCAATTCCTTGACCGCAGAGAGATCGGATAATGTTCCCTTGAATTGGGGCACAATATATTACTAAACTGCTCGTTAATCAACAGGGCGCGCAAACTCATTTCTTCTCACGACGAAAAAAGATCGCGGATCGAAGCCGGAAGGAAAACTGATCTTGCGTGTGCGGCGACTCAGCGAAGGTATGCCATCTTACGCACGAGCAGCGGTCTGCCGTCAACGATCATCCTGTACAAGTAGATCCCGGAAGTGAGAGAAGAGCCAACCGCATCCGAAGCGGAGAAGTGGATTGTATGCCGACCGGCGCCGTAGACGCGATCGTCAACGATTGTTTGAACTCGTTTCCCCAAGACATCGAACGCCTCCAGCCGGATCAGGGATGACTGGGGAAGCTCGAACGGGATGACTGTCGATCCATTGAAGGGATTTGGATAGTTCTGGCCGAGAGAGAATTCCGTTGGAATCCGACCTTGGTCCTCTACATTCACCATGAATCCTTGTGCATCTTTCAAAATCCAATTGGCGGGATCGAGTTGAACGCCGGTCGGTTGTTTGGAGAGGTTGAATGCAAATGCCTGGTTCTGAGTGTCATTGAACAGAGTGATCGTCGTGTCCAGGCCGCTGCCTGTCAATTTGAAGTCGATCGGCATCACGAAGAATGCCGGGTTGGAAGTCGTCGGCGTTTGTGAGATCGTGATCCTCACGGTGAATCCGGCGCCGTTCGACCGGGAGCCCCACTCAAATCTGTAGCGGGGATAGCTCTCGCCGAATATCCATTCATCGAAGAAATAGCCGAGGTTCTTCCCCGAGACAGCTTCGAAGACGGATCGAAGGTCTCCGGTTGATGCCGTCTTGTATTTGAAGCGCGGGTCGAGGGCGTACTGCTTCAACGCCCTGAAGAACGTCGAGTCGCCGACAACGCGCCTCAACATGTGCAGGACCGTCGCGCCCTTGGCGTAGACGAGTCTTCCATCAAAAAGCCTGGTGGTCGTTGATGTATCACGCACGTGAATGGTGCCGACGGCCAAACGCGCCCGCGACATCTCGTAGTTCATCACCGTCCAGTAGGAGGACGGAGCGTATTTCTTCTCGCGATAGAGTGCCACGCTGTAGCTCGCGAATCCCTCGTTGAGCCAGATATCCGGCCACGTGCGGCACGTGATCATGTCGCCGAACCACTGATGAGCGAGTTCGTGGGCGATGAGGTCTTCGGAGAATCCGCCAAGCGACGTCATCGTCTGATGCTCCATTCCCCCTAGCCAACCAAACTGCGAGTGTCCGTACTTCTCGCTGACAAACGGATAGAGTCCGTAGAGGTCCGAGAAAATCCGAAGCATGTCGATCGTGAGGGGAAGTGTCGATGTTGCTGTTGCGAGCTGAGCAGGCAAGGCATAGTTCAGAACGATCATTGAATCAACGGCGGAGTAGCGGTACCATTGCGAGACCTCGGAGTAGTTTGCCACCGCAATCGAGACCAGATACGTTGAGATCGGGAATCGATGCTGCCATCTGTGAGTCCTGGTGCCATCCCCGTTATCAATGACAGCGATCAGTTTACCTTGAGAGCCCACTTTGAAGCTCGCGCTGCACGTGATCCAGACATCGACGGAATCGGCTTTGTCGGTTGGATGATCTTTACATGGCCACCAATCCTTGGCGCCGTACGGCTCGCTGAGGGTCCAGACCCAGGGCGCGCCGCTTGTTGTGGAGAACGCAAAGCTCCCGAAGCCGGAGCTGCCGGGAAGGCCGCGATAGAACACCCGGACGCTGAACACTTCCCCGCGCGCAATCGTTCTTCCCAGACTGATGGTGACACTGCTTGTCTGCTGCGAAAAGCCTAACTTCGTAGTGCCGAGAATTACGGAGTCAACCGTCATCGAGCTCATCAGGTCAAGAGTGATGGAAGAAAGATTGTCGACGACGGATCGTGCCGCCATCGTCACCGAACCGCTGAGAGAGTTCGGACTGGGAGATGTCGAGAGTCGGAGGTCGAGTTTGTAGTAGGTGACGTCGAAGCCTTCCTGGCCGGGCGTTAGGGATTTGGTCAGATGGGCGCGAGCCGAGTGCCGCGAGAGTTCCTGGAGTCTGAACTTCCCTTCAGCATGTTCCTCTGACTCCTGCGCATTCAGAGATTGCACGAGAGCAGCACACAGAATGAACGAGAGCATTCGTTTCATATGAGTTTCCTGATGAGGATCGGGTTTTCACACGGGGCTTCCGGGGATCGGAGAGTCCGAATACATCCTGCAAGTAGGTTGGTCGCTTGTTGCATCGGGCACAAGCGCCCCTTTCGATAAGGCGCAGCCACTCAGCCTAGAATGTTTTGAAGACAGATGGTTTTTCAGCCCACGAAACACCCCGACTGGAAGNNCGGAAAACGCGAAATGATTTGTTTCAGCATAAAGGAGTTTTGTGATCGCTTATAGCTTTCGTGTAATTCGCGTGTTTTGTGGGGCTTATCTCAAATTGAGTAGTTACGATAGAACGTTCGTTTCTCAGGGATGTTCCGACGCCGTTCAGCTTCCTGTGGACCATCGTCAATCGAACCCATTCGGCGCACGACGTCAGCCAATGAATCTATACTCTTGTCGTAGATCCCGCGGTTTTCTTGCGGGAGCTCTTTCCTCTTCAAAGTGGTCAGGTGGACAAAAGCAAAACGAGGTAGACTATCCGGCAGCGTCGATGAACTCTTCGACAGTCAAACCCGCCTTAGAAATCAGACTGCGAAGCGTTCCGCGAGCTACTTCCGGATGGTCTGGAATTGACAATGTCGCGATGTGCCCCTCTTTGGTCAAAATGATGTGGCTCCCCTTTGACGAACGACTTGCCAACCAAGCTTTTCAAAAGTCTTAACAACCTCGTGTGGTCGGAGAAGGGGAATTGGAGGCATTACACTACGACCTCGACTTGTCGGGTCGTAACTGTGAGAGGCATGCCCTTTTCTGCACGGACTTCAAGACATTCCTTGATTGCATCTTTGATATTGCGCTGAGCCTCTTCCTCGGTCCTTCCCTGACTTACGCAACCAGGAATCGAGGGACATTCTGAGATAAACATCCCATCTTCGTCTCGTGTAATAGTCACCGTAAATTTCATTGCTGATTCCTCCTGTGTATAGTATCTAAGAAATCTTTGACGCTGTTCGTCATCATTTACACCATCGTCAATTCAACTCTTTCGGCGAACGGCGTCAGCCAATGAATCCATACTCTTGTCGCAGATCCCGCGTTTTTCTTGCGGGGACTCTTCCCTCTACTAGGTCTGCAGGCGTCGCTTTGAGTGAACGCGCGCTTGTCTTCCCAATGAGCTCACAATCGCGTTCGGCAACTCAACGGGAACAAAGTACTTTGATGGGCACAGATAATCTTCTCCGCTTTCGTCAATGATTCGAAGATCATTGTCGCTCACCGCATCCTTGTCCGGGACGACCCGATAGACTTTCTGTAACTCAAGTGATGCGGGGTATTCGGAGTTGTCGATGCAAACAACAAATCGTGGAGTTGCTCTTCTTCGGGTTGTTTGAGCNNAGGAGCCCCGGCAACAACGCGTCGAGACTCTCCTCTACTCCTTTTCTCGATCCCGGCAGATTGATGATGATCGTCCGTCCCCGGATGCCGGCTTTCGCGCGGGAAAGCATCGCCATCGGAAGTCGCTCCTGGCCGTAAACCCGCGACGCTTCCACGATCCCCGGCACCTCTCGCTGAATGACTTTCGCCATCACGTCCGGCGTGTGATCGCGTGGACCCAGGCCCGTGCCCCCTGTCGTCATGACGAGATCCACTTTTATCACGTCCGAGAAGTTCAGCAATGCCTTCTCGATTTCGTCTGGATCGTCAGGCAGGACTTTGTAGTCCGCGATCTCCATTCCTCTTCCCTTCAGCCTTTCGACGATTGCCTTGCCGGATGAATCCTGTTTCTTTCCCGCGGCAACCGAGTCCGACAGAACGAGAACGGCAACCCGCAACGGTCGGTCAAGTTCGAGCTTGAAATCCGATTTGCCCCCCTTCTTGCTGACTAACCTGATGCCTACGATCTCCATCGTTTCATCAACCATCTTGGCCATGTCATAGATCGTGAGCGCAGCGACGGATGCCGCGGTAAGGGCCTCCATCTCGACTCCGGTCTTGTAGACTGCTTTCACTTCCGTCGTGATCTCGATCTTGTCGTCTCCTAACTCGAAGCGGCAGTCCACAAAATCAACGGGGAGCGGATGGCAGAACGGGATAATCTGACTCGTATTCTTCGCGGCCTGGATTGCCGCGACCTTCGCGACGGGAAAGGGATCGCCTTTGGGAATCTGGCCTGCTCGAATGAGCCGGATCGTCTCCGGGCTTACTTTCACGGTAGCGCTGGCGACGGCGGTGCGAAGCGTTTTTATTTTGTTCGACACGTCTCTCATGGAAGTCGATCCAATATACAAAAAATCCCGCTCCGAACAAGAGCGGGACTTTCATTCTCAAACGTTGCACAATGTTCCGGACGATCCGATGGCCGGTCAGTTTTTTGGTGAATCGAGAATCCGAGTCAAAGTTCTCTCGAGATTCTCACCTCGCAATTGCGTTTCCATCGCGATGATCATGCCGTCCTTGTCGACGAGGATCGGTCTGGGAATCCCGATGACCTCGAATTCCTTCGCCGCCGGGCTTTCGAATCCTTGCTGAACAAACGAGTGGAGC
>DMMN01000210.1 GCA_003453835.1 Bacteroidota bacterium
AAGGACGCCGTCAAGCGCCGGTTCGAGACTTGACTCCGTGGTTTCTGCATCGAGTAGGGCCAGGATCGCCGAATCGAGCGAAGCAACATCGCGTTCCCATTCCGCGGCGGCCACCTCGACATTGCCCGCGGAAGGCTGATAAACACCCCATGCTTCGGCGTGTCCAGTGACATATTCCACGACATCCACAAGTGGAACGCCTGCGGTCACACTGATCCGCTTGTATATTTTCCAAGCGAGAAGCAGGAGTCCGCTGACTATGTGGGGCGCCCTTGCTGCGGCAACCAATTGCTCCCAGTTTCGTATTGCCCAATTCACCTGTTCGGCCGTATCCTCCCACACGATGTGGAGCACTAGCCCTTCGACGTCGACAAACGCACGTCCCGCACGTCCCGCGACATTCGCGAACTCTGTCGCCGGAATGATCTCACGATTGCGCCAGATCGATGGGACTAGCAAGACGCTGGCTGAGAGGTTCAGGCCCTGAGCAAGCGTCGGAGACGCAATGGTGATGGGACAGTCCCCAGAACGAAGCAACTTCTCGATTTCATTCAGAAACGGTCGCGGCAGTCCCCCATGATGTAAGGCCACTCCATACTGGAGGCATTGGACCGCAGGATGATCTCCTCCAAGCCACTCGGCCCCGGTAGCCATCGCGTTTTGTATTCGTGGGGTCACCTCTCGTAGTGGTGCAATCACACCGTGCTCGATGCACTTGAGCACCAGCCTCCCAAGCGGTTCGACCGACTTCCTGAGAGGACAGTAGACGAGCACTTCCTTCTCTTGGTCGATGAAGCGCCATGCCGTGGCCAACGTGAGTTCGTTCTTGTTGCTTGGGAACGTCTTCCTCCTTCGCGATCCCTCGGGGGGGTCTCGCGTTTCAACGAAACGTGGTACGAACGGACTCTCGCCCTCGACCTTCACGTCCAAGCGCGCTGCATGAGACAGCCATTGCACAACGCCGAACCTTTGCCGGGTCGGCCGCCAGGTCGAGTGCACTGGACCGCCGGGTTCATCCTGCCTAATCCACTCAACAAGTTCGCGCATTTCATTGGGCGTTGGAAATAGCGCCGAGAGACACACAATTCTTCGGTCCGCTGCGTCTCTACGCCGGAGCAGGCGTTGCACGAGTGCCTCGTACCGCACTTCGCGCTCGTTCGGTCCGAGCATATGCCCCTCGTCGAGCACTATAAGTCCTACGTCGTCGATTATCGAAGGGTCGTTCCTCAGAGCGAAGTCCAGCTTCTCGGGCGTCGAGACTACGATCTTTCCCTCACTCAAAGTTTCAGCGTCGCTCCGTTGGATGCCGGCAGATCCGTACAGTGCGGAAACCGTGAATCCGAGGGGCAGGAACGTCTCTGCAAGATCCCGCTCAACCTGCGCCGAAAGCGCTCGCAACGGCGTAACGTAGACGATGCGTTGTTGAGCTGCCAAAGCACGCAGGATACAGAACTCCGCGATCCGTGTTTTTCCGGCTCCCGTAGGAAGCGCTACAACCAAATCGTCCGAGGGATCCATCGCACGTTTTACCGCCTCAATTTGAGAAGGCCAGAGTTCGATCGCAGACCGTTTCCCTGCGCGAAGGCGTTGGATGTAGCTTCGCCGGAGATCGTTCCAGCGCACGCTGTCATCATCATCAGGCGGCAAAATGGGAATCTGCGTGTGCAGGCTGAGCTTCCACAACGCATCGATGAGGTGCGATGCAAGTGTAACAGTCCCCCAGTGGCTAATTGCGTTCAGTTCACGAGCTGCCTCCGCAGTTGATTCCAGCTGGCGCATCGCCCTTGTCATCGACTCGGACTCACCAGTCGTTATGCCATGGTCGAAGAGCGCCAGCCCGCGCATGAACGACGTGGTGATGATAGTATCGGCTGCATCCACTTCGTCGAACTCCTCGTCATCACAAAGACGTGCTGCAATTCGACGATCCTCGTGCTGGCTGTCGAGTAACCACCCCGAGAACGAGTTATACATCTCATCGAGATTTCGCCGCATTAGCTGGACGAGGGCTTGTTCTACAGGCGCGAGGTTGTCGGTATCCGTACCCGATGGCAATATTGAATACGCACGCACGGCGTACCGCGCAAGATGAAAAGCAATCGCCGCGCTCACCCGATGGAAGCCCCGGTCCCGCGCGTGGTCTCCGCGATGAACGGCCGCTTCGATCGCTTCTCCAGCGACGAGGAACGCATGCTCAAGGGCCGGTGTCTCGGACGCTTGTGTACGGAGACGCAGCGCCATTGCCATTACGGCATACCCATAGTCGAGCAGGTCCTCGGTCAGACCGTCGGGAAAGGACGGGGAGCCCGCAGGAAGCCGCCCGTTGCGCCAAATGAGTCCACGCGCTAGTCCTTTGTCCAGGAGCCGATCCCGAAACCCAGAAGCAACTGCCACCTGGAGACGACGCTGGAGTTCTTTGGTCGACTCGGCCACCTACATCCCCCTGAACAGGTTGTAGATGAAGTCGCCGTGGTCCTTGATGCGAACGCCGACCGCGTGTCGTCGCCGCCGTTTCTTCTCAGACGCTTTCAGGTGCTCCGACAAGAGGCTCTCGGGATTGCTTCCAGTGAGTACGAAGAGCAGGTGTTCGACCTTGCAACCCCGGAAGCTTAGAAGAACTGCCTCCTCTANNCGGTCGAGCGCTTCGTCTGCTTCATTGAGCGCGGCTGTCGCCAACACAGCTCGACTCTTTGACTCTCCCTTGAGGAATTGGAGATTCTTCTTCCCATCGTATGAAAGTCCGACGATGTCGTCGCCGCGTAACGCCATGTCCCGACCGTCCTTCCAGTGGAGGCGACGTACTGGCACTTTGTAGCCCAAATGGCGTTCGGTGATTTCAGTGGCAAGGATCTCACCCAGATCTCCGGACCTCGCCTTCTTCGATCTCGGAAGATGCTCTCGAAGCAGCTTCGCGGTCTTCGGCGCGCCAAGGTCTTCAATCCGTTTGGCCATCACCTCTGGTGCAATATAGTGACCGCGCACAATCCTCCGCACATCATCCAAGACTTCACGACGCGCCCCGTCGATCTCTGATAACAGCAGTAGCGAGTGTCGGCCAACGTCGGCTGTCTTCGCGGTGAACCATCGTTCAAGAGTGCGTTTGCTCATTTTCCACCTGGGTCTCTACGCGAATAACATTGCGCTTACATATTATTTAAATATTAAATCCCCCTTGATCCCACTAAGGATATGGTTGACCTCTTCCACGACATTATCTGGAGCGGGCTTTTCACCGCCAAGCTCGATCCGAAGGCGAAAATTCAAGCCATGACCCACGGCGGCCTTTTGCAGGTCTCCGATGGCATCAGCGAAGTCCTGAATCTGGTTTGATTGGAGTTCGGCCTCTGCCACTCGGACACCAGGCTTTACTTCCGGCTTTGTTGCGGTGACCGTCACCGTCGGTTTGTCGCTCACCATGCGCAATTTTACGTGGTGCGCGACAGCAAGATCGCATGGCCATTGTGCCGAATCCGGGGCAAGCTCAATAAACCTTGCTCGCAAAGCACCGTCGATAGCCTCCCGCACAATTACCCAAGGGAGAGGTTTGCCTCTTATTTTCGAAATCGCCAGGGAGATCGCCGTAGCCGTTGAGGAGTTTTCTACCCAAGCTTCGGGAAGGCTCTCCGGGAATATTTCCATATGCCGGATAGCCGGGGGAGGGGCTTGGAGTTGTGCGTCATCGGTCAGAAGACCTACCGGGATCTCTTCCCCCATGATGCTTGCGGGTCCGGCCGTCAACC